>JBNKXM010000133.1:0-5748 GCA_050300315.1 Thalassotalea sp.
TAGAGCAGTTTGAGATCCAAAACGTTGAGCTAGATATTGCTAAGCGTAAAGCACAAGAAGCCAATAAGGTAAAATCAGAATTTTTAGCCAACATGAGTCATGAACTACGAACGCCGCTTAATGGTGTCATTGGCTTTACTCGGCAAGTGCTTAAAACGCCATTAACCGATACTCAACGCGATTATTTGCAAACCATCGAGCGCTCAGCGGCAAACTTATTGGCCATCATAAACGATATTCTCGATTTTTCTAAACTCGATGCCGGTAAAATGGTGATTGAAAAAATCCCGTTTTCGATCCGTGAAACCATCGAAGAAACCATGACCCTACTCGCCCCTAGTGCCCATAAAAAGAATATCGAATTGTCGCTACGCATAGCGCCACATATTCCCGACTCACTGATCGGCGATGCAATGCGCATCAAACAAGTCATTATTAATCTAGCGGGTAACGCGATTAAATTTACTGACAATGGTTCGGTGAATATCGACATCGATTGTGAACATAAAGATAAGCAAAGTGCGATATTAAAGATTACTGTTCATGACACAGGTATCGGCATGAACAACGAGCAACAAGCGAGTATTTTTGAAGCATTTGGTCAAGCAGATAAAAGCGTCACGCGACTATATGGCGGCACTGGTTTAGGGCTGGTAATTTCACAACGCTTAGTGAATGAGATGAACGGCAGTATTGGCTTTCTCAGCAATGAAAAAAGTGG
The DNA here is from genome assembly GCA_050300315.1 of Thalassotalea sp. Classification (GTDB taxonomy): domain Bacteria; phylum Pseudomonadota; class Gammaproteobacteria; order Enterobacterales; family Alteromonadaceae; genus JBNKXM01. The sequence continues at coordinate 722 of JBNKXM010000133.1, forward strand.
CTCAACATTTTGGTTCACCTTTCAATGTGAACTCAACCCAATCCCCAACGATGAGCTGTTGACCCCCACAGCGCTTAATGGCAAACGTATTTTATATTTTGAACCGCATACTCATAGCAGAATAGCCATCAGTGAAGTGCTTGAAAGCTGGCACATGCAGGTTATTCCTGCCGTTAGCCTTGAGCAGCTCTCTGATGCTTTATTACAAGAACTTCCCTATGATTATGCGCTAATTAGTCACGATGTTACGCCAACAGCATTAAATGAACTGAAAAAACTACTTAGCTCACTTACAGCGCAAATTCCTTCAATTCATTTAGCCATCAATAGCAACTCGCCTAATTTACAAGAAGCATTAATCGCATCGGGCGCGCAAAGTTGTTTAAGCAAGCCTTTAACCCCACAAAAACTTGCAAAAGCGTTAGTGCCCCAACAATTTAATTTTGCCAACGCCATCAGTGATATTTTAAATACTAAAGTGCCTATCAAAGTGTTAGCCGTTGACGATAACGAGGCGAACTTAAAACTGATCAAAGCATTATTAACAGAGCAAGTTGCTGAAGTGGTTACTGCGTCTAATGGCCAAGAAGCGGTAGATTTGTGTAAAAATGAAAAATTTGCCTTAATTTTTATGGATATACAGATGCCTGTCATGGATGGTATCTCAGCGCTTAAACATATAAAAAACCTGACATTTAATGCCAGTACCCCGATGATTGCCGTAACCGCACATGCATTAAATGAAGAAAAAGATAAGTTGCTAAGTGAAGGGTTTGACTCTTATATGACTAAGCCCATTGATGAAAGTATGCTACGTCACATTATTTATGAACACTGTGATTTAGAGTTACTCGGCGCAAATATTTCCTCGAAAGGCACTAGCGCTATTGAACGCGATGCGCTTTCCAATGATCAATCGTTTGTTGTCGATAACAATCTACACATCGAAGCGTTACACGCTTCAAGTGTGATCAACTGGCCACTCGCATTAGAAAGAGGCGGCAACCGTCCAATCCTTGCAAAAGATATGCTAACAGGGTTAATCGAAAGCTTACCAGACACTAAATTATCAATTTCAGAAGCGCTAACCTCGCAAGATATCAAACAACTTAAAGCATTGATCCATAAATTAAACGGCGCATGTTGTTACACGGGTGTGCCAGACTTAAGTAGGATCACCCATTTATTGGAAACAGAGTTAAAAAAAGGTGCTGGTATTGATGATTTGGAACCTGAATTTTTTGAATTCTTTGAACACATTGAAAAAGTGATAGGATTTTCTGATAGCGCATTTAAAGAAATTGATCATTTGCTGGTTAAACTACAATGATCATTAATGAGTAACGAATTAAGAATAGATTATCTGATATTGATATCAGGAGATGTGTTTATGTCGCCATCTTCGGCGATAACGGCAACACCGCCGTTACACGTCAAAACAGCTAAGCTTCGACCATTGTCATTACGTACAAACGCTAACTCGTAGCCAAATTTCCCCAAGCTACTGGCTGAAAATTTTTGCGCCAGTGACAATTTAGACCACCATACCGATTGCTCGGGCGGTTCAGCTCTTCTGTCAATAAGGGGTTGTTTTTGTGACTGCATAACACATTACCGCTCAAAATTTAAACACATCTTTAGTTGATTATAGTTTAACCACTAAAAAGTTGTATAGTTTATTTTGTCCTGAGCGGCGAGTTATTAGCTTATTTAGATATAATTACAAACGCAGTGGCATAAGCTTTTTCATCTGATAATGAAATATGCCACTGGGTTCCTTGTAACGCTCGCGCCTTTTCTAATGCAACATCTGACAACACTAAAACCGGTTGACCACTACTAAGTGATTGAATTTCAAAATGCTGAAAAGAAACCCCTGAGGCTATTCCAGTACCTAATGCTTTCGCTGCCGCCTCTTTTCCTGCCCATCGTTTTGCTAAATATGGAATAGGATAGCTTAACTCTTGATAGCGTTTAAGCTCTGACGGTGTAAGTACACGCACCGCCAGTTTTTCCAGTGCCGCTTCACTCATGTTAGCTAAGCGCTGAATTTCAATAATATCGGTACCAATACCAACAACAGACATAAACTGGCCTAACGTCTCGCTTCAAGCATTAGCTGCTTCATATCACGAACGGCTTTATCTAAGCCATCTATCGCGGCACGGGCAATAATTGCATGACCAATATTAAGCTCAACAATTTCTGCTATCGCTGCGATTGGCTTCACATTGAAGTAAGTTAAACCATGGCCTGCATTTACTTTTAATCCTTGTTGATGCGCATATTTTATTCCATCAATTAAGCGTTGCAGCTCTTTTTGTTGTTCTTTTTCAGTGGTTGCATCAGCATAGTGACCGGTATGAATTTCTATATAACCAGCTTTAGTTTGCACCGCCGCATCTATTTGCGTTTTATCCGCATCAATAAAAAGGCTAGTTTCAATACCCGCTTCAGTTAAACGCGCTACCGCTTCTGACACTTTATCTAACTGTCCTGCAACATCTAAACCGCCTTCTGTTGTCAGCTCTTCGCGTTTTTCAGGTACTAAGCAACAAAAGGTTGGCTTAACCTGACATGCAATATCAAGCATTTCATCAGTCACTGCCATTTCTAGATTCATGCGAGTTTGCAATGTTTCTTTCATTAACATCACATCACGGTCTTGAATATGACGTCTATCTTCGCGTAAATGAATGGTGATACCATCTGCACCTGCATGTTCAGCAACCGCAGCGGCATGAACAGGATCCGGATAATTAGTACCTCTCGCCTGACGCAACGTAGCAATATGATCAACATTAACGCCTAATAAAATATCATTCATAAACTGTTCTCTATTTACGTGTAAATAGCTTTCGGCTATTTAACGGTTGACCGCCAAGTAAGTGTTCACAGACTTGGCGCATTAATAATTTATAAGTCTGCTTAACTGCATTATCAGACCAAATTTGCTGAGCAATTAGCTCTAAGTGCTCTCTTGGATAACCATGAGCACCTAAGTCATCAACGGGTTGAAAACCTTGTTCAGGCAAATAACGAAAGTAATGGTAATTCTGCTCAAAGACTGGCGAATAATCAATAGTCAGCCCCAACTCATCTAATAAGATATTTTCAAAATCTCGTAAAATTGGTTCTATCGCTTCTTTACTATTTAGCCGCTGTAAACTGTGGTGATACGCCGTATATAGCGCGTCTGCGGGAATAAGTTCGCCAAGTAATCTCACTTGCAACTCATTGAGATAAAATCCAGAGTAAAGATGATCACCGGTTAACAAAAAAGAACGTGCGTGGTTTTCTATGCGCGCGAGCGTTTTTAAATTCCCCTGTCCTTTTAACACTATGGTTAATGGCGTAAAGGGCTGTAAAAGCGCTTTTTTAGCTGATTTTATCGATGACGATATATAAGCAACGGCCGATACTTTGCCGTGAAATTCCGTTAAAAATTCAGCGATGACCTTATTATCACGATAAGGACGAGAATGTAATAAATACGCTTTTTGCTCAACTTCTTCCATTGATAACAGCTAATGTGCTCACGCTAGCCCGAATAATCATCGCCGTAACCTAAGCTACGCAGCGCTCGTTCATCATCTGCCCAGCCAGATTTCACTTTCACCCAAGATTCTAAAAATACTTGCTGACCAAACAGTTCTTGCATATCACGTCGAGCTTCTTGACCTATGGTTTTTAAGCGCTCACCTTTATTACCTATCACCATGCGCTTTTGGCTATTACGCTCAACTAAAATTAACGCATTAATGTGCAAAATACCTTTTTCATCCACTTTAAATTGTTCAATTTCCACTGTGGTTGAATACGGTAATTCGTCTCCAGTAAAACGCATTAATTTTTCACGAATAATTTCTGACGCCATAAAGCGACTAGAGCGGTCGGTAATATAATCTTCAGGAAACCAAAAGTCGCCTTCAGGTAAGGCTGCTAAACATAAGTCGCGAATTTTATCGACGTTATCGCCTTTACTGGCAGAAATAGGCACAATCTCTTTAAACGGATGCATCGCACCTAATTTTTGTAAATGCGGTAACAATTCTTCTTTATCTTGAACATTATCGATTTTATTTATGATCAATACGCATGGCGCACCGCTTTTTTTCACTTTATTAAGCACTAACTCATCATCTGATGTCCAGTGAGTGCCTTCAACCAAAAATAACACCATTTCAACTTCGGCAATTGAACTACTTGCCGCGCGATTCATTAAACGGTTAATGGCTTTTTTCTCGTCACTGTGTAAACCCGGAGTATCTACCAGTATCGCTTGATGATTTTCTTCGGTGAGAATGCCCAAAATACGATGACGGGTGGTTTGCGGTTTACGTGAGGTAATACTGATTTTTTGCCCAAGTAAGCTATTGAGCAGCGTAGATTTCCCAACATTAGGACGTCCGACAATCGCGATTAACCCGCAGTAATTTTGGCTCATATTTTTTTACCTTTAGCTTGTTTCTTGGTGCTAGTTTTTTTGTCGGCATTATCTGCCAATATGATATCTAACACTTTTCTCGCCGCAGCTTGTTCAGCTTTGCGTCGACTCGCGCCTTTCGTAACCACTGCATTATCTATTTCGCTCGTTGTACAACGCACGGTAAATTCTTGATTATGTGACTGCCCCGTCGTTTCAATGACCTCATAAAGTGGTAACGGGATTTTTCTACCTTGCAAATATTCTTGTAATCGCGTTTTCGGATCTTTTTGTGTCTGGCCTGGTTTTATCTCATTCAATCGCTGTTCAAACCAAGTCAACACTAGGGCTTTACAAGTAACAATATCTGAATCTAAAAACACCGCACCTATGATAGCTTCAACAGCATCTTCTAAAATAGAATCTCGTCGGTGGCCACCGCTTTTTAGTTCGCCGGGGCCTAAAATTAAATGATCACCTAACGCAAAGTTACGAGCAATCTCAGCTAACGTTACCCCTTTAACTAAGCTTGAGCGCATACGCGTTAAATCACCTTCATTTTCTCGCGGAAATTTATTAAACAATGTTTCTGCAATGACAA
>JBNKXM010000134.1:0-5735 GCA_050300315.1 Thalassotalea sp.
AGAAGTAATTTGGCTATGCTCGCCCGACAATAATTTGATGCTGGCGGTGGCAAACTCACCAACACCACATTGCACATTCATGGTTTCAAGGTGATAGAACTCTTGCTCACCTTGCTGCTGAATATTAAATAATAATGCTTCTAAATCATCATCAAACACTTGGCCTTTTTTATCGGCTAACGCTAAGAAGTCGCTATATAACTCTTCTAAGTCATAGTCGCTTTCTTGATAACCTAAACTTTCCATGCGGTGCTTAATTACGTGACGACCACTGCGAGAGGTTAGATTTAATTTGGTTTTTGCTATGCCGACACTTTCTGGCGTCATAATTTCATAGGTATTTGATGCTTTTAACATACCGTCTTGGTGAATTCCTGACGAATGACTAAATGCATTACTGCCAACGATGGCTTTATTGGGCTGCACTGGCATATTGCATAATTGACTCACTAACTTTGATGTTCTGGCGATTTCTTGGTGATTGATGTTAGTGTTAACACCTAAGAAGTCTTGACGGGTTTTGATGATCATCGCTACTTCTTCTAATGAGCAGTTTCCAGCGCGCTCACCTATGCCGTTAATAGTGCATTCTATTTGTCTCGCCCCTGCTTGTACCGCAGACATAGAGTTGGCTACGGCTAAACCTAAGTCGTTATGACAATGTACTGAAATCACCGCTTGGTCGATATTTGGTACGCGATTAAACAATTGGGTGATAATGCCACCAAACTCGTTAGGCAAGGTATAACCAACGGTGTCAGGAATATTAACTGTTGTAGCGCCTGCTTTTATTGCACTTTCTACCATGCGACATAAGTTATCAATTGGCGTGCGGCCAGCATCTTCACATGAAAACTCGACATCATTAGTAAATTGTCTCGCATATTTTATCGCATGGATTGCCATCGCTTCTACATCGTCAAACCCTTTGCGTAATTTTTGCTGTACATGAACATCAGACGTTGAAATAAAGGTGTGGATCCTAAACTGATCGGCTACTGATAACGCATCGGCACAGGCTTTGATGTCTGCTTCGACAGCGCGAGATAAACCGCAAACAATCGAGTTTTTTACTGTTTTTGCAATTTCTTGCACTGAATGGAAATCGCCTGGTGACGAAACTGGGAATCCAGCCTCAATAATGTCTACTCCAAGACGCTCAATGGCCTGCGCTATCTGTAATTTTTCGTGCACTGACAAGCTTGCCGTTAGTGCTTGTTCACCATCACGTAAGGTGGTGTCAAATATAATAACTCGGTTATCCATGTTATTTTCCTTCATTTCTTGCCGAAACAATAAAAAGCGAGCATAAAAAAACCCGCGGTTGTTGGCGCGGGTTTTAGTGATTTTGTTCTGCTTAACTTAATTTTTTAGCAACAACAATCCTATCCGCGCAGGTGTTTGCGAGGAGTAAGAGGCTTAAAATTAATGTTTGTGCTGTATTCATCAAGTTAGCTATTCAGTTCGTTATTTTGTAATTTAATTACATCGATACACTATTAATAGCGTATTTACTCAAATCTTGTCAACGACTAATTGAAATATAGATGAGAGTAAATTCTTCTAAAGTTATTAGTTAATTGAATAAGCTAAGTTATTTATTGATTGCTGTTGGCACTTTTAACCTGATGTGCGGTAAAATATTGGCAATTCAAATTTCAGAAGTTCGTCATGTCAAAAAAATTTCTACTTTATGCTGCGCAGAATTATGCGTATGCGATTTTACGACCGTTACAACAAGCCATTTTAGCGCGTGGTGATCAGGTTAAATGGTTTTTAAAAGGCGATGAAATTAATGCTGACTATTTAACTGAAAACGAACAACAGCTGCTAGGTATCGATGATGTTATTGATTACCAACCCGATGTGGTATTAGTGCCAGGAAATGTTGTTCCTGATTTTATTCCTGGTTTAAAAGTGCAGGTTTTTCATGGATTTAATGTTGAAAAACGCTCAGACAGTCGAGGGCACTTTAATATTCGAGGCTGTTTTGATCTTTACTGTACTCAAGGACCTAACACCACCGAAAAATTTGTCGCTTTAGCTAAAGAACTACAGCACTTTAGTGTCAAAGAAACCGGCTGGCCGGCGATTGATCTTTTGTATTCTCAGACGCATCAAACGCCACAAGACAAACCGACGATTTTATTGTGCTCAACATTTACTCCCAGTTTAAGTTGCGCTGAAACCTTGTTTGATACGGTGAAAAACTTAAGTAAAAACGGTTGTTGGCGTTGGTTGGTACAATTCCACCCTAAAATGGCAACCTCGACTGTTGCAAAATATCAATCAATTGAAAGTGAGGACTTAACCTTTATTGAAACCGATAACGTCATCCCATTGTTGCAGCAAGCAGATGTCATGGTTTGTGATACTTCTTCGGTTATGAGTATGTTTTTACTGTTGAGCAAACCTGTGGTGACATTTAAAACTGCAAATCCAAAGCCCTATTTGCTCGATATCACTGAAACTGAACTGTTGGAGCAAACGATTGACTATGCTCTGCAAAGACCGACAGATGTGATGCAAAAAGTAACAAGCTTTATCGAGCAAACTCATCCGTATAATGATGGAAAGTCATCGGAACGTGTGTTAGCTGCAGTGGATGAAATGTTAGCAGGCAATGATTTGCCCGCTAAACGTAAGCCGTGGAACCTTATTCGTTCGCTCAAAATGCGTAAGAAGTTAGGCTATTGGAAGTGGTAACTATCAATAGCGTATGTTATCAATTTGTTAGCGATCGACGGTTATAGGTTGTATTCGACTTTAGCGAAGGTAATAAAGTCGTTTTTATCTTCCAACAGGTCATATTGTGAGCGGCTGATATCTGCGCCAAAGGTAAATCGCCAATTGCGATAACTGTGTTGAACCTTTGCCGACGCCATCACCATGTCTTCAGCGATAGCGGTTAAGGTGTTACCAATCAATGGATTATCAGGCGCCTTATCGTGATGATCTTTGTTTAGCTGTAACCAGCGTAATTTAAATTCAAATTGAGTATTACTTGCTGACTGTGAAATAGCACCAAGTACCAGCGAATACGTGTCGTTTTCATATAAGCTGGCAATAGCACGACCGTTATAGCGTAAGCCAGTTTGATAAATGTGATGTTCATAATAACAATCACCGAGATCACTGGTGCCATCGCCATTATGACCATCAAGGCAACGGGCGTAGGAATCAGAACCTTCTAAATAGAGCTTCCAGTAGTAATCAAACGCTTTGATAGTGGTTTCTATTCCTGCTTGGTAACGTTGTTCACCAAGTAGTTTTAGTCCACCTCGACGATCACCGTCTTCGGCAAAATCGACGAAATAAAGGGCGAATGGATGTGAAAATATGCTTGGCGACCAACGGATTTCATACCCTGCTAATTGATTACCTGGTTCGAGACCAGCGGCACATTCTTCAACGGTTGGGCCGTTGCCACCACAGTTATCTAGGCCTTTAAGTACATTCCAGAATGTATCAATACCATGAGGACGGCCTTTACCGGCCCATTGTGCTAAGCGGGTTATGCCGATTTCGATTGAGTCGATAGGCTTAAAGTTTAACCGAAAGCCCCATAATAGCGTGTCTTTAACAATTCGCTCATCGTCCATGCCAGCCATAAATGTGGTTAACGTCCACGGAATTTTTATTTCACTAAAAGGGAGCGTTAACGGCAGTGCAGACTTGCGAGATAATGCTAATGCAGGCATAGGTCTGGCATTACTGGTCATACTTAAGCTGGTGTCCCACGTTGGCCCCCACCATCTATCTTGGTAACCTGCAGAGAACACCCAGTTACCAATAAAAAACGCGCCGTAGCTGCCATCAAAACGTAAATTGTCGCCGTCTTGGGTTGAACGGCTGTATGTGGTTGCTACTTTGGCTGCAAAATTATCAAAGACAAAACTTTTTGATAATTGTACGTTGTTTTTATTGCGAAAGTCTTCGCCAAAACTGGTAAAACGCTTGTGATCATTGGCGATATTGATTGACAGTGTTTTTTGGCCTTTTTTAGCCAGTTTTAGTTCATGCCTGACATAAAGAAGCGCTTCGGTTGCTTGTTCGTCGAGCTCTGATAAATAAACCTTATCAATATCATTAGCGATATCTTGCCACATCAAGGGAAAAGTGGTGGTAGGGGTTTTGATAATACCAATATCGGCAAGGTATTGGATGTTAGCTCTAAGGAAAATATTAGAGCTGTCAACCCAAGGTTCAGCGCAAATGCTTGAGGTTGTTAACACCAGTAATACAGATAACGAACGGAAAAATTTTATCATTGAAGAAATCATACTCTTTGAGAAAGTTATTGTTATATTTTGTCTAAAATGTCACGCAATTTAGTGCTAGATGTATGTGAGGTGTAGGGGAAATACATGATTTCAACACCTATGTCAGCAAAATCTTTTTCAATTTGCAGCCATTTTTCAGTGCCTTGCCAATCATCACCAACAAACATACGATCAAACTTGAGGTTCTGCCATGCTTCCATTTTGTCGTAATTAACTTGCGGCACGACTTCATCAACAAATTTAATGGCTTCGACAATTTCCATGCGTTCACAAAAAGGAATAATAGGCTTCTTGTTTTTCGCTGCTAAGCACAGCTCGTCACTGGTGACACCGACAATAAGATAGTCACATTCAAGTTTTGCCCGTTTCAACACGTTTAAATGACCAATATGAAAGAGATCATAAACACCTGTTGTGTAGCCTATTTTTTTCATTTCATGCCTGTATTCAACCAATTAACAGCACTATTTTACATGATGTACTTCACAATGCGATAGCGTTAGCGTGATAATATCTTGTTAAAATGTTTAGTGATTTTGTAAATAATCGATAATACGTTCGCTGACTTTACCATCAATTTCGCCGGCAAGCTTTTCAGCAAACGCCAATCTGGCGGATTCTTTACTAGAAGGTTGCTCAATTTGCTGTTTTACTAAAGTGGTTAACTGCGAGTATTTTTTTGCATGTACGGCAATTTCCGCATATTCGCCATAGTCTTTATCCATACGTTGTTTAAAACGAAAACTGAATAATCCTCGATAGCTCCACCTCAGCTTGAGAAAATCGCACCAAATGACCGGTTTATTTAATGCGGCAAATTCAAATAGCGCTGATGATGCGTCACTGATCATTAAATCGGCACTGGCTAAAAATGGCACGAGGGAATAATCGCCAACTTTGGCTAAATAAACATTGTCGTATTGTTGCCAATGCTCTAGTAATGCCCGCTGTTCGCGATATTTCTCTTTGCTCAGAGAGAAATAATGCGGTTTGATTAAAATGTTATATTGACTAAATTGCTCTGGCCAATTTTTTGGAAAACATTCAATGCTGCTTGGGTAAAAGGTTGGAGCGTAGAGCAAGGTTTTCTTCTTAGGGTCTAAACCTAGCGCGCTTAGCTCTAGCTGTGGCGCTTCACCATTTATAATAGGGTCTAGTTTACAAAAACCGACGTTGACAAAATTATCATTTGGGTACATTTCATTGAAGCGATTGGTGCGGTATTGTCCTTCAACAAATCGAACCGTGGTCGCTTTATCTGATTTATTGTAATAGCTAGCTTTGGGCCCAATACCATGGCCTAGTTGTACTGTCTTACTTACTTGGTGTACGTCATCAAGATAGGGGAAGCCGTTAGCAAATATCACCCAATTGGCTTGCTGCTCGCAATAAAATTTTGCTGCTTGTTGCTCATTGTCAACCCAGATACAGTCGAGGTGTTCTTCTTTGATG
>JBNKXM010000135.1:0-5734 GCA_050300315.1 Thalassotalea sp.
GTTTCCAAATCGGTGCTAACGCCGGTCAAACGATTAACATCACCATCAGTAAAGACTTAACTGCAGCAGGCTTAAGTGTGAATGGTACATTGACCACTTTCTCTGGCGCTCAATTAATGATCACTAATATTGATACAGCATTAGGCATAGTCAATGGTACTCGTGCCGACTTAGGTGCGAAGCAAAACCGTTTTGCTTCGATTATCCGCAGTAATGAGAACACTGCAGAGAACGTATCGGCCTCTCGCTCTCGTATCGCTGATACAGATTTTGCTGCAGAATCAGCGGCATTAGCAAGAACCTCAGTGCTACAACAAGCATCTAGCTCAATGCTTGCGCAAGCGAACCAGCAACCACAGATTGCATTATCGTTATTACAATAGCGTTAACTGTGTTGTTAAAGCCCTCATCTCGAGGGCTTTTTTATATTTATAAAAAAATATTTAAAAATAAATAATCAATTAATTTAATATGTTAAGTGTTTATTAGCGTTTTTTTATCAATTATTTTGTTAAAAGGTTTAAAGTTTTTTTTTGTCTGTCCGATAAAGGTTTCAAGAGGCGTTAATAAAGAATTGTTATTTAGCCTCGAAAACTAAATAACTAATAGGGTTGTTTGACCCGGAGGCTTTTATCATGGCATTAATAGTAAACAGTAATATCGCATCGTTAAACTCACAACGTCAGTTAAACCGTTCAACTGAAGCTTTAGGAAGTAGCTACCAAAGATTATCTTCTGGTAAACGTATTAATAGTGCGAAGGATGACGCAGCGGGTTTACAAATTTCTAGTCGTTTAACAGCGCAAATCAACGGCTTAAACCAAGCTTCACGTAACGCCAACGACGCTATTTCATTAGCGCAAACTGCTGAGGGTGCACTTGATGAGTACACAAACAGCTTACAACGTATGCGTACATTAGCGGTTCAAGCATCAAACGGTTCAAACACTACTTCAGATAGAACTGCACTAGATGCAGAATATTCAGAGTTAGAATTAGAACTTACTCGTATTCAAACAGATACTGAATTTGGTGGTAAAAAACTACTTGACGGTAACTACGCAGAAGATTTCCAAATTGGTGCTAATGCGGGTCAAACTATCAACATCACCATCAGTAAAGATTTATCTGCGACTGGTGTGAGTGTAGCGGGTGACTTAACTACTTTCTCTAATGCACAAACAGCTATTACACAAATTGACGCAGCATTAGCTACCGTGAATGGTGTACGTGCCGACTTAGGTGCTAAGCAAAACCGTTTTGCATCAGTTATTCGTAGTAATGATAATACTGCAGAAAACGTATCAGCATCACGTTCACGTATTCAAGATACTGATTTTGCGGCAGAAACAGCACAGTTAGCGAGAACTTCAGTGTTGCAACAAGCATCAAGTTCAATGTTAGCTCAAGCTAATCAACAGCCACAAATAGCGTTGTCATTATTATAGAAATAACTAAGGTTATTATATAAGGTAGATAATGGCACTCCATAACCGGGTGCCATTTTGCATTATCAAATAGTAGGAGTTTATTATGGTTAAGCCGATTGAAATAGATAGTCGTTCACCTAACCATCTCTCTGAACTTGCACAACCCTCTAATAATTTTAATCAAATTAGGGAAAGCAACGGAAAAATAGGAGAGCATCCTGGTTCTGTGTTCCCAACTTCTGATAGCAAAGCAGTTCAGCCTGAAAGTATAGTTGGTGCTGCTGTCGAGAAATCGATAGATAAGAAAGAAGATGAGAAACAAAAGACAGAAGAGCTTGAACAAGCTTTTGAAACCGTTTCTGAATTCATGTCATTGTATAATCGTAACGTTAACTTTTCATTGGATGAAGGCTCTGATAAAACTATTATCAAAGTGTTTGATTCTGACAGCAAAGAATTGATAAAACAGTTTCCCTCTGAAGATTTACTTGAGATGGCTAGAAAAATTCACGAAGTACGTCAAGATATTGACCTTAAAACTGGTATATTTCTTGACGAGAAAGTATAGTTAATAATTAACATAGGGGGTTGTGATGAATATTACTTCCGCAGGTATTGGTTCAGGTTTAGATCTAGAAGGTATTATTGAGGCATATATCAATGCCGAAGCAATTCCTACTGAGATTCGTCTACAAGAGAAAGAAGATCGCCTAAAAACTGAAATTTCTGGTGTAGGTTCATTTAAATCAGCCCTATCTACATTTGATTCCATCTTAAAAAAATTATCTAGTACTGATGATTTTAATAAACAAACTATCGATGTTAGCTCTGACGATATCGCTGTAACAACCAATGGTTTTGCCTCAAATGGTTCATTTTCTATTGAAGTAGAAACCTTGGCACAGGGCTCTCGGGTTGAATCATCTAAAGTGTTTACTTCTGCTTCAGATGTTGTTGGCTCTGGTACACTGACCTTCGGTGTTGGTGCCGATAGTTTTGATATTACTGTTGATGCTGCTGATAGCTTATCTGCTATTCGAGATAAAATTAACGAAGCTGCAGATAATTTTGGTGTAGTTGCCAATGTTATTTCGACAGATGCAGGTACGTTTTTAAGCTATACCTCAGATATTTCAGGAACAGGTAATGACTTATCTGTTACCTCAACTGGCACATTAGATACAATTTCAAACGCTGGCGCGAACCAAGTTCAAGCAGCTACCAGTGCCGTTATCTGGATTGATGGTAATAAAATCACGAAAGACACCAATGAATTTAAGAATGTCATTGAAGATGTCACCATTACCGCTACTAAAACCAATATGGGGAGTCCAGCCACGTTAACGATCGCTCAAGATCAGGAAAATGGTAAAAACCTTATTGATGAGTTTGTCAAAGGCTATAATAATTTAGTCAATACTATGACGAGTTTGTCTAACCCTGAAACAGGAGCACTTGCTTTTGATTCAAATATTCGACAAATGAAATCACAGCTTAACTCTATTCTTGCTGATACTGTTTCTGGTCTTTCTGGTTCAATAGACTCATTAGACGATATTGGTATTACTGTTACAAAACAAGGGCTTCTAGAAGTTTCTCCGTTAGGTATCGGTAGTTTGGCAAGTGGTGTTGATAAAAGAGATGATGCGCTAGCAAATAAATTAAGCGAAGTTGGCGAGTTATTTGCATCTACTGATGGTGTGTCCACTCAGATGCGTGATCTTATTGCAAGTTACAATGATTCTGATGGTTCTTTAACTAAGCGACAAACATTATTAAACTTAGATTTATCGGGTATTAAAGACGAATATAGTGCGTTGGAAGATAAGTTAAGAAATTACGAAGATACGTTACGAAAAAAATTCACGTTTCTTGACTCAACGGTTGCACAATATAACGCAACCAGCTCATGGCTAACTACGGCATTGGCGTTACCGAAAAAGTCTGATTAATTAATGATGTTTAACCAACGAGTCATTAGTGGTTAGGAGATAATCTCATGAGAAAAAATTTAAAAGCCTATAAAAGTGTAAATATCGCAAGTAATTTAGCGACAGCCGATCCTCATCAAGTCATTTCTTTGATGTATAACGGCCTCTTGGAAAGTGTTGCTCAAGCAAAAGGAGCAATTGACAGAAAAGATTTTTCAAGTAAATCTACCTTGTTGACTAAAGCGGTTAATATTTTACAAGCGTTGCAAAACTCGCTAGATAATGAATCTCAACCAGAAATCTCAAAAAACTTTTCTAACTTATACAGCTATTGTATCACGCGTATTAATGATGCAAGTTTGACATTAGAAATTGCTGGTTTAGATGAGGTGATTTCATTGTTGTCGCCATTACGTGATGCTTGGGTACAAATCCCTGAAAGCGAAAAACAGCAAGGGTTAGACTTACTAAAGCAAAAAAATCAGGCGGAAGCTAGTGCCGTCGGTGCCTGATTGTTCGATAGATGATTATTGCCAGCAGATATCGTCATTATCTGCTGAGGCAATCCTTGCTGCGAGTAGTGAGGACTATGAAAGTTCAGAGCAGATACTTATCAAACGACTTTCCTTACTTAAAGAGTTAGCTAATGTAGTCGATACGCATAGTGATGATGACGCACTTTATCAACAATATCAGACATTCTTATCTCATTTACAAAAAGACGATGAAAAACAACTCGCTGTCTTGCTAAAAGAGCGTATCAGCGTTGCTGCTGAAAATGCTAATCAACAGAAAATATCTAAAGCACTAAACGTGTACGGCCAAGTTAAAAGAGGCTAGTTAGCTTTGTCAGTTTCGTAAGCATTAATATAATTCGTCATTAAAAACTAATAAGCACTAGCGCAGAGTTTATCTGAACTAATGCCGTTTGTTTGTTAAATTCAATTATTGATTTAGTATGTTGATATAGTGCTGAGCAATATTATTATCTGGTTGAACACTCAAGACTTGATTAAACGCCATAAGTGCCGAGTCATTAGCTTGTATTTCCATAAAGAGTTCACCAAGTGCCAGCCAGGCGCTAACATCTTGCTTATACGTGGTTAAATAATCCATATAAGTGTCGATCGCCAGCTGTGTTTTACCGATAAGTTTGAGTAAATGAGCGTACTTAGGTAAATAACTGTCATTAAAATTTACTAGCATGGATAACGCTGACTCAGCAAGCTCTGGCATTTTAAGTTTTAAAGCAAGGCTGGCTATTTGCGAGAGCTCATCTTCTTGTAAATTATCCGGACCTACGTGCTCAAACGCTATTAATGCTTGCTCATATTGCTCGTTGAGCACTAAGTAGTAGGCATTGGCAATATAAAAAAGTGGTTCTGCGTCGTTATTTTTATCAATGAGTTTTTCTAGTCCCAAGACAAGTTGGTTAAGATTTTCTGTATCTCGTTGGGCAAAGAGTAGTGAAATTTTGGTTCTAATACCTTTTAGCGGATCTATTTGAGCTAAGTTGACACTAAAATTGGTTTTGCTATGAAGCAGTTTGTCATAATTCTCTTCTTGAGTAGTCAACATCGCCAGTTCATCATCGTTAAATGTTCGCCCGAGAGCTTCTTGGTAACGACGAAAAATGATTGAACGACCAGGTTGATTGTCTTGAGTAAATTGTTCAATCACAGGTTTTATGTTCGCGTTCAATGTTAGTTCTAACAGTCTGTTTTGTAATCGTTTTCTGGTGTCATATAACTGCTTTAATACTAATTCAGTACTTGCTAAGTACGCCATATAATAGATATGGCCGGTTTGCTTTATTGTCTCATCATCCCAATCATCAGCACTTTGTACTTGGATACATTTTATGAAATATCTAATGCCATATTTTTTAATAAATTGAGAAGCAATTTTGAGTTTTTTGTCGAGTTGTTTCTCAATTTTATCCATTTTAATTTTATGCTTGTGCTGAGCTTCCAATGAAATATTTGCATCAAACATGCTCTCGTTATGTTCTAGCGCTTTGCTTGCGAGAGTTTTAATTTTTTCACTATCGATTATCAGCGTTGAGACTTCTTTTATAACGCTTTCGATATGCTTTTTAATGTCATTTAGGGATATTTCGGGATACAGTGTTTTCAATTGTTCTTGAAAGTTTTGTGATGGGGCTGTCAAAGTAATCGATTGCGTTGACTTGTATTCTATGTTTTCAATCCGATTGGCGTTTGACGACAAATTAAATATTTTTATGCCTAATTCTTTAGCTTGTTTTGCTTGATGGTTAAGCATCCTTGCGGCTATTGCCATTTGTATGGTGGTTTGTACCGTATCATTCGCATATGTTTGCACATTTTCACCAATAAATGCCAAGTTAGCACC
>JBNKXM010000136.1:0-5710 GCA_050300315.1 Thalassotalea sp.
AGATGCAAAGCCCATGCGGTACACAACATTATCCAAACGACATTCCAAAAGTTGCAACAAAGTAACACCGGTAATACCAGTCATTTTGTCTGCATCTTTGTAATAACGTAAGAATTGTTTCTCTTGTAGACCATAAATACGTTTAACTTTTTGTAACGCATGGTTTGATGACATTTCCAGCGGTTTATCAAGCAACAGTACGCCGTTAACCGCACGGCCTTTTCTTTTTTTTGCCATCTAACTATTCGCCTTGAGACTCGTCATCGTCTCGATGCGCATGCTTACTTTCATCTTCAGCAATCGCCTTATTAACGAGATTGGTCATACGTACACCTTCCACCATAGACTTATCATAAACAAATCTTAATTCTGGCATGATGCGCGCTTTAATGCGTTTTGCTAACAAGGTGCGAATAAAACCAGCAGCATCGTTCAGTATCTCGATTGATTTATCTACGTTTTGTCCCTCTAGGGTGAAAAACGTGACAAAAATTTTGGCATAAGCCAGATCTCGCGTCACTTCGACTGCTGAAACCGTAACCATACCTAAGCGCGGATCTTTCACTTCTCTTTGAATGATCATCGCCACTTCTCTTTGGATTTCTTGACCAACTCTGTCGGTACGGGCAAATTCTCTTGCCATAATGAAACTCCTGATCAAAAAGGGGACATCAGCCCCCTTTTATTGATAAAACTTGTTAATTGATGTTAGTAAATGGCTTAATTCATTAATAAAAAGCCATTTATTTCAAGCAATTAAACTTATAATGAGCGCTGTACTTCGATGGTCTCAAATACTTCGATCTGATCGCCAACTCTTACGTCATTATAGTTCTTAACACCGATACCACATTCTGTACCGTTACGAACTTCCTGAACGTCATCTTTAAATCGACGTAACGACTCGAGTTCACCTTCGTAGATAACAACGTTATCACGTAAAACACGAATTGGTGCACTACGCTTAATGGTGCCTTCAGTCACCATACAACCAGCAATAGCACCGATTTTAGGTGATTTAAACACGTCACGAACTTCAGCAAGACCGATGATTTCCTGTTTAAACTCTGGCGCTAACATGCCGCTCATTGCTTGTTTCACTTCGTCAATCAATGAGTAAATTACGCTGTAATAACGTAAATCAACACCTTCAGCTTCAATCACCTTACGGGCAGCCGCGTCGGCACGGACGTTAAAACCAACAACAATCGCATTTGATGCAGCAGCAAGCGTTGCATCAGTTTCGGTAATACCACCAACACCTGAACCAATAATTTTAACTTTTACTTCATCGGTAGAAAGCTTAGTTAATGAATCAGAAATCGCTTCTAATGAACCTTGAACGTCAGATTTAAGTACCACGTTTACTTCAGATACATCACCTTCAGCCATGTTTGAGAACATGTTTTCAAGTTTAGATTTTTGCTGACGCGCTAACTTAACATCACGGAATTTTCCTTGACGATAAAGTGCAACTTCACGGGCTTTCTTCTCATCTTTAACAACTGTTGCTTCATCACCTGACTGTGGCACACCACTTAAACCAAGGATCTCAACAGGAATAGACGGACCAGCTGATTTAATTTCTTTACCGTTTTCGTCACGCATCGCACGAACACGACCATACTCTAAACCACAAAGCACGATATCGCCCTGATTCAACGTACCTTCTTGAACAAGAATTGTTGCAACAGGTCCGCGACCTTTATCTAGTTTAGACTCAACAACAACACCGTTTGCCATTTTGTCAACAACCGCTGTAAGCTCTAGTACTTCTGATTGCAGTAAAACAGCGTCAAGTAGTTCGTCAACGCCTTGGCCTGTTTTAGCCGAAACATGACAAAACTGAACATCACCGCCCCATTCTTCAGATAACACGTCGTGTTGAGATAACTCGCTTTTAACACGCTCAGGGTCTGCACCCTCTTTATCCATTTTGTTAACAGCAATAATAATTGGTGCATCTGACGCTTTAGCATGCTGAATTGCTTCAACTGTTTGTGGCATAACACCATCATCAGCGGCAACAACGATAATAACGATATCAGTCGCTTTTGCCCCACGAGAACGCATTGCGGTAAACGCGGCATGGCCTGGAGTATCTAAGAAAGTGATCATGCCATGACCAGTTTCTACGTGATAGGCACCAATATGCTGGGTAATACCACCCGCTTCGCCTGCTGCAACTTTAGCTTGACGAATATAATCAAGTAATGAAGTTTTACCATGGTCAACGTGACCCATAATAGTCACAACTGGCGCACGCGTAATGGCTTCACCTGAATCACCACGGTCAGATAATACCGCTTCTTCTAAGGCATTTTCTTTAACGAGGACAACTTCACGGCCCATTTCTTCAGCAACTAACGCCGCTGTTTCTTGGTCGATCACTTGGTTAATGGTCGCCATTGCGCCCATCTTAAACATAGTTTTAACTACTTCTGCGCCTTTAACTGACATTTTGTTCGCTAATTCAGCAACAGAAATCGTCTCACCAATGCGCACTTCCTGAAGTTTGGTCTCAACAGGTTTTTGGAAACCATGTTTTAAGCTTTGTGGTGCAGATAAGGTTTGCTTACCTTTGCCTTTGCCTCTTAACGGTTTTTCTTGTTGATTGCTTTTTCTCTTACTACGACGACGACGACCGCCATCTTCTTCAGAATCAATTTTATCTTCAGCTTCTTGTGCATATTTAGATGATGTTAAATGAACAACTTCTTTTTCTTTTGCTTTACGTTCAGCTTCTTCCGCTTTCCAGCGAGCTTCGTTTTCTTCCGCTAACTTTTTCGCAGCTTCTGCAGCAGCTTTTGCTTCTAATTCCGCTTTTTCAGCCGCTTCTTTCTCAGCTTGTAAACGTAAATTTTTCGCTTCTTCGCTTTCTACAGATTCACTATGATCTGATTTTTCATTTTTCTCAGCTTTTGCTTTAGCCGCTTGTTTAGCTTTCGCTTCAGCTTCTGCTTTCGCTTTCGCCTTACGTTCAGCTTCAGCCTTTGCTTCTTCCTTCGCTTTTGCTTCTGCTTCGGCTTTTGCTTTCGCCGCAGCTTCTGCTTCGGCTTTTGCTTTAGCTTCCGCTTCCGCAGCTGCTTTTGCTTCTGCTTCAGCGATTTGCTGTTCTTCTAATTCGCTACGTTTAACATAAGTACGCGTTTTACGTACTTCCACTTGTACGGATTTAGCTTTACTACCGCTACCCATGACAAGTGTTGATTTCTTTTTGCGACTCAGTGTCATTTTGCTTGGTTTTGCAGCCGATTCATCACCGTGTTGTTTTTTAAGGTGATCTAACAAGGATTCTTTCTCTTCCTGAGAAATACTGTCAGATGCACTTTTTTTAACACCAATGCTTGATAATTGACTTACCAATCTTTCGACCGGTGTACCTATTTCTTTGGCAAGTTCTTCTACTGTTACAGATGCCATCTATTTAGTTCCCCCGGGGATATTATTCTTCATTAAACCAGCAAATATTACGCGCAGCCATTATTAACTCGCCCGCTCTGGTTTCATCTAATTCTTCTATGTCTGCGATATCATCAACGCCTTGCTCAGCCAAATCTTCTAAGGTGATCACACCTCGGCTCGCCAAGACAAATGCTAAATGACGCTCTAACCCTTCAAGCGCTAATAAGTCCGCAGCAGGTTCAGCATTTTCTAGTGACTCTTCACTCGCTAACGCTTGGGTAGTTAATGCCGCTTTTGCTCGTTCACGTAACTCTTCAACGATATCTTCGTCCATACCGTCAATTTCAAGTAACTCAGCCGCAGGTACATAAGCGATTTCTTCTAATGAGGTAAAACCTTCATCAGCGAGTAAAGTCGCAAAATCTTCATCGATATCAAGTTGTTCTGTGAACAAAGTTAATACTTTGTCTGTTTCCGCTTGATGTTTTTCATTCATATCATCAACGGTCATTACATTCAGTTCCCAGCCAGTTAAATTACTTGCTAGACGAACGTTTTGCCCGCTACGACCAATGGCCATAGCAAGATTTCCTTCTTCAACCGCGATATCCATGGTGTGTTTGTCTTCATCAACAATAATTGATGCAACTTCAGCTGGCGCCATGGCATTAATAACAAATTGCGCAGGATTATCATCGTATAACACGATATCAACGCGCTCACCGCCTAATTCACCAGAAACGGCTTGCACACGAGAACCACGCATACCCACACAAGCACCGACAGGGTCGATACGCTTATCGTTTGACTTCACAGCAATTTTTGCTCGAGAACCAGGATCACGTGCCGCGCCTTTGATCTCTAACATTTCTTCGCCAATTTCTGGCACTTCAACACGGAACAATTCAATCAACATTTCAGGTTTAGTACGAGAAACAAACAATTGAGCGCCACGCGCTTCTGGCTTAATTGCGTATAATAAACCACGCACACGATCGCCAGGACGGAACACTTCACGTGGTAACATATCGTCACGATAAATAATCGCTTCGGCATTATTACCTAAATCTAAAATGACGCTATCACGACTTGCCTTTTTAACAACACCAGTGATTAATTCACCAACTTGTTCTTGATAAGCATCAACCACTAATGCACGTTCAGCTTCACGTACTTTTTGGACAATCACTTGTTTAGCGGTTTGTGTGGTAATACGGTCAAATGTTACCGATTCAATTTGCTCTTCAACATAATCACCAACTTGCACTGTTTCGTCATCATATTGTGCTGCAGCTAAGCCAATTTCTGCATAGGGATTTTGAATTGTCTCTTCGGTGTCTTCTACAACCAACCAACGTCTAAAGGTATCAAATTCACCTGTTTTACGATCGATACAAACACGAACCGCGATATCGCCTTCATACTTTTTCTTGGTGGCAGTTTCTAATGCGGTTTCCATTGCTTCAAAAATACTTTCGCGTGGCAATGCTTTTTCATTAGATACGGCATCTACAACCAGTAAAATTTCCTTACTCATGCTTCTTAGCCTTTAATAATCGTTATAATTTAATAATCTATTATTCAAAATTAGCAACAAGATTGCCCTTGTCTACATTACTGAAGACAAGTTCATATGTTTCTCCATCTACCGTTACGATCAAATTGTCGTTTTCAATGGCTTCAAGTTTACCTTTGAATTTACGACGACCATTTAACGGTAGCGATAATCTGACGTTCACTGTTTCACCGATAACCGCTTGATAATGCTCGATAGTAAATAGTGGGCGATCTAAACCCGGCGATGAAACTTCTAAATTGTATTCTGTGCTAATCGGGTCCTCGACATCAAGGATAGCCCCGACTTGACGACTAACTTCTGCACAATCATCAACATTAATGCCATTTTCATGATCAATAAACAAACGTAAAACAGAGTTGTTGCCTGCGCTAATAAACTCAACACCCAACAATTCCTTGCCAACTTCTTCTACGGCAGGACGTAACATCTCCGTTATCTTTTGCTCAAATTTAGCCAATCATATTCTCCAATTAGAAAAGTTTAGATACAAAAAAAGGGCATCAAGCCCAGCGAATCATTCTTGCTGTATTGAACCTAAACAATCGTTAAGGCACAAAAAAGCCCCATCACACGGGGCTTAATTCACTGAACCCGTTGTGTTTGTCAATGAACAAATAGATTAATTCATTTGACATCTATAACAAAACATAAATATATGGTTACTAATCCACCAAATATCAGTCAGTGTCGTCTTGTTATATTTAAGCTGCGCGAATTATATAGTTA
>JBNKXM010000137.1:0-5642 GCA_050300315.1 Thalassotalea sp.
TCTGGGAGAAAACCTTTATAAAGGCTGTGCATAGAGTTATCAGGGTCGGTCACGGACATCGCCGCAAAAGTGTCACCGTGATATCCGTGGCGTAGTGTCAGGAATTTTGAGCGGCTCTCACCTTTTGCATGCCAATACTGCAATGCCATTTTAATTGCCACTTCAACGGCAACTGAGCCACTATCAGAGAAAAATACTTTATCTAAACCTTGTGGCGTTATCTCGATTAACGTCTTTGCCAGCTGCACTGCTGGTTGGTGGGTTAATCCTCCAAACATCACATGGGAAAACTGCTCAGCTTGCGTGGTTAACGCATTATTTAACACTGGGTGATTATAGCCATGTAGCACTGACCACCATGACGACATACCATCAATTAACGACTCACCTGAGGCAAGATTAATATGCACACCTTGGGCCGAGCTTACCAAATAAGCTGGTAGTGGGGTGGTCATCGACGTGTATGGGTGCCAAATATGTTGGCGATCAAAGGCCAAAAAATCTGTATAAATAATGTTCATATGTTAACTTTGTGGCTATCTGATGATTGACAATGCAGTATTTGCGCATAGACTACCCGTTAAAATAACCTGATGCAATTTCAAATCTAAATAGGTAGTCGTAAATGTCGCAATTAAATCAACCTTCAAATAACGCTTCACAAGATATACGTCATGATTGGACGTTAGAAGAGGTAAAAGCATTATTTGACTTACCGTTTAATGATTTAATGTTCAAAGCACAAACCGTGCATCGTCAGCATTTCAATGCCAATGAAGTACAAGTAAGTACTTTGCTTTCTATCAAAACTGGCGCTTGCCCAGAAGATTGTAAATATTGCTCACAAAGTGCGCGTTATAAAACGGATATCGACAAAGAACGTTTGATGGAAGTTGAGAAAGTGTTAGAAGCTGCTAAAAAAGCAAAAGAGCAAGGTTCTACACGTTTTTGTATGGGCGCTGCGTGGCGTAATCCGAAAGAGCGCGATATGCCATATGTTGTTGAAATGGTAAAAGGTGTTAAATCGTTAGGATTAGAAACCTGTATGACCTTAGGCATGTTATCGTCAGAGCAGGCCAATACGCTACAAGAAGCTGGTTTAGATTATTACAACCACAATTTAGATACGTCACCTGAGCATTACAATCAAATTATTACCACCCGTACTTATCAAGACCGTTTAGATACGCTGGATAATGTTCGTAGTGCCGGCATGAAAGTATGTAGTGGTGGTATTGTAGGCCTTGGCGAACAAGCGCAAGATCGCGCGTCATTATTAGCTCAATTAGCTAATTTATCACCTCAACCTGAAAGTGTACCAATTAACATGTTAGTTAAGGTTGAAGGAACACCATTATCTAACGTTGATGATTTAGATCATTTTGAATTTATTCGCTGTATCGCAGTTGCCCGTATCATGATGCCAAAAAGTCATGTGCGCTTATCCGCTGGTCGTGAAGCGATGAATGAACAAATGCAAGCAATGTGCTTTTTAGCTGGTGCGAATTCAATTTTCTACGGTTGTAAATTATTAACCGCTGCTAATCCTGAAACTAATCAAGATATTATGCTATTTAAAAAACTTGGCATTAACACCGAAACCGTTGCTAACGATATTGACGAAACTGCAGAGCAACAAACATTAGCGGCTAAAGTTGCTGAGCAACAGCACAGTGATTTATTTTACAACGCGGCTAACTAATTGTACGTAAGACAATGACGTTTTCTTTCATTAGTAAACAATTAGCCGAACAAACAGCTCATCATCGTTACCGAAAACGCCAGCTTATTGAACAACAAGCTGGCCGTGAGCTAACGATTGATGGCAAACGCTATCTCAACTTTTCATCGAATGATTATTTGGGGCTAAATCATCACCCTAAAATAAATCAAGCGTTGCAGCAGGGCGTTGATAGGTTTGGCGCATGTTCTACTGCCTCAAATCTGATCACTGGCTATCACTATGCTCATCAGATGCTTGAAGAGACGATTTGTAGTTGGTTAAATAAACCTAAGTGTTTATTGTTTAACAGCGGATTTTCTGCCAATACTGGTGTGTTACGTGCATTGGCAAGCGATGATACGCAATTTTGGTTAGACAAATTATCTCACGCCTCGTTAATTGACGGTGCACGTAGTGAATCAGCTAAGTTTAAACGCTTCTTTCATAATGATTATCAACAGCTAGATAAACTATTAACCCAAAAAACCTTAGCTAATAACCTTATTGTGTCTGAAGGGGTATTTAGCATGGATGGTGATCAAGCCGATATCACGCAATTACGTCATGTAGCGGATCAACACCAAGCATGGTTATATCTCGATGATGCCCACAGCATTGGTGTGATAGGTGATCAAGGTCAGGGAAGTGCGTCATATCAGCAGCCAATAGAGATTATTATGGCGACATTTGGAAAAGCCGTTGCCACCAGTGGGGCGTTTGTCGCGTGTGACGAATCATTATATGAATATCTGGTGAATTTTTGCCGTGAATATATCTATTCAACTGCAATGTCACCGGCTATGGCATGGGCAACAATTGCCAGTATTAAACTTATTCAACAAGAGCATTGGCGACGTGAGAAAATTTTTGCTTTGAGCGAATTATTTTCGTCTACACTTAAGCCGTCAATAAAACTACTTCCTACAACATCTTCTATTCATGCCATTGTGTTAGGAAGTGAACAAAGTGCGTTAAATATTTCACAGCAATTAAAATCAGATGGTATTTGGCTCTCTGCTATAAGGCCACCGACAGTTGCAAAAGGTACATCACGGTTACGTGTTACCATTTGTGCAAGTCATAATGATAATGATATCAAATATTTAGCCGAATCCATAAATAGGGTTATCGATTAATGCCAGATGTAACTATGCGCTATAAAATAGCGAAATCTTTCGGCTCTGCGAGTGAATCTTACGACGTTTCTGCGCGTCTTCAACGTTATAGTGGTAAGCATTTGATGCCATGGTTGCCTAATCGTAATGATCTTACGGTTGTTGATTTAGGTTGCGGTACCGGTTTTTTTACTCACATGCTATCGGATCGTTATCAGCAGGTTATCGGTTTAGATATTTCAGATAAAATGTTGAGATTTGCCCAAAGTAATCGAAACGATGAGATCGTGTGGCTTGAAGCAGATGCTTATAAGTTACCGTTTGCGGATAAAAGCATTGATTTAATTTACTCTAATTTAATGCTGCAATGGTGTGATTCGCTCGATATTGTGTTGCAAGAAGCCTTAAGGGCATTAAAACCTGGTGGTTTATTTATATTCTCAACGTTAACAGATGGTACCTTGTTTGAGCTTAAATCGTCGTGGGCGCAAGTCGATCAAGATAAACACGTGATTGATTTTAAAACTGATGAACAACTGATCAAGCTATTTAATTCCGATAGTTCAAAACTAATCGAACATCATCACCAAGACATCATTTTAGAATATGACAATGTTTTGCATTTAGTGCGGGAATTAAAAGGCCTCGGCGCAAATAAAGTACCTAAAAAGCTAGCAAAAGGTTTAGGTGGTAAAAGTAAATGGCAAAAAATGATGGACAGTTACCAAGACTTTATTGAGCCTAGCGGCATTTATCCAGCAACTTATCGTGTATTTTCAGGCATGCTTGTCAAGTTAACTAATTAATATCAACAATTAATATGAAAAAACTATTTATTACCGCAACGGACACAGATGCTGGTAAAACGCATATTGCATCTATCATTATTCATTCGCTGGTAAAACAAGGCTATAAAGTGGCAGCTTTTAAGCCTATTTCAGCCGGTTGCCAAGTGATCGATCAGCAATTAGTTAATGATGACGCGCTAATGTTGCAGCAATTAGCTAACTGCGACCAAACAATAACCCAAGTAAATCCTATTGCGTTTGAGCAACCGATAGCGCCGCATATTGCGGCTCAGTTGACTCAACAAACAATTAACTTGTCGACAATTACAGAAAATTACCAAGATATTATTGAGAGACAACCCGATATAATTATGACTGAAGGAGCGGGTGGTTGGCGCTTGCCATTAGGCGGTGGAAAATATTTATCTGAATTTGCTCAGCAAACACAGCAACAGGTTGTCTTAGTGGTGAACATGAAGTTGGGCTGTTTAAACCATGCGATACTAACGTATCAAGCGATCATCAATGACGGACTATTCTGTGTAGGCTGGATAGCAAATTGCCAGCAAGATATGCCTTATCTGACAGAGAATATTGCTGAGTTAACCTCATTAATTGATGCGCCATTGTTAGGTAAAATTCCTTATGAAAAATCAATCGAAAAAGCAGCGCAATATATACACTTAGCGCCGCTTATCGGTTAACACCTTATTAGAAATTTATCGTAAATGTGCTAAGTCATCATGCTTAGTGATCAATGATTTTTTCCCCGCATGAAACAGATAGCCGTTAGCGCTAATATTATCAGCCGTCACGAGTTGAATGTCGTTTGCAGAAACGATTAATGCGCTGCCTTCTTCAAGTGCGACAATCGTTGTATCATTATTTAGCACCATAAATTCATTAAGCCGTTGTTCACGAGTCTCACCATTAAAGCCTGGCGGTGAATATTCACTATAGTGAGGGTTGAGTTGAAAATTCACTAAATTAAGTGCATTAAAACTAGGTGGCTCAACAATAGGCATATCATTTGTTGTTTTAATTGTTTGTCCGGCAATGTTACTGCCAGCACTCCAGCCAATATAAGGAGTGCCTTGACTAACTTTCTCTTTAATATCAGTTAATAAATCAAAATGATACAAGCGCTCTAAAAGTCTGAATGTATTACCACCGCCGACAATAATTGCTTCAGCTTGTGCAATGGCTTCTTTTGGTTGCTCAAATTCGTGAATGCCATTAACTGTGATGCCATGCTGCGATAATGCTTGTTGCACCATATTTGTATAGTCTTGATACGACATGGTGACACCAGCAAAGGGAATAAACAGCACTTTGTTCACTTTGCCTAAATGTTGGCTGATCATAGGTAGTGCATGAATTAGATAACCGCTGTCACCTGCACGCGAGCTACTCAATAACAGTAAGTGTCGTTCATTCATCATAATTATCCCTTATTCTTTTGCAACTGAGCGATACACGCCGAGGCAATAAAACCTGAACGTGTTTTATATTGCTCGGATTTACTGACCCGATCATCAATTTGTTTAATCAATAGTTCAGGTAGTGTGACGTTGATTTTATGGCTTTTGCCTAAATAGGGGGTAATGTCGAAATCAACAACTGCCCAAATTACATTCGGCTGATTGGCCATTAATTTATCAATAGCAGACGCGTGTGGAATGCTTTCACCATACTCAGCCAAAATTTGTAAATGATTGGCAATTGCTTCATGTACACCGTTCATCACGGTTTCAATAGTTTCTCCTTTGATTTGACAGCCAGGTAAATCAGGTACGGTTAAGTCAAAGGTATTATTAATTTTTGAATGAATGATCTTAATTGGATATTTCATCTTGTTACCTCGGTAAATATTAAAAACATGATAACCCTAATAACTCTTTGGCTCAAGATTAAATATAACCCTAGTAACCCCTTAAATAAACTTTATGATAACCCTGATAACTCTTGCTTTGTTGAGTGTGGTAACTCTGATAACTCCAAATTGTTTATGAGTAG
>JBNKXM010000138.1:0-5596 GCA_050300315.1 Thalassotalea sp.
AACAGGACAAACCTGTATCGATTGTCATAAAGGTATTGCTCATCAACTCCCTGATATGAAAGGTGTTGAAGGTTGGTGATCCACCGATAATTACTAAGCCAGTCGTAGACTGGCTTTTTTTTACTCTTTTACTGGCTATTTTTCATAAAACTAGACTATTTATCGAAATTTTCATTTGAAAAAAAATATTTTTTTGCCTATGTTACAAAATATATCGTGATATTAAATGAAACCAGTAAATAGAGAGTATTAGGTTAGCCTTATGACATATGACGACACTGATGATCTTAGTGAAGATGATGTAGAAATAGACAGTGAAAGCGAAGTAGAAATTGAGCCTGTTGAGAAAAAAGATGCTCAAGTTCGTCGACGTATTGATGATTTGCTTGAAAGAAAACGTTTACGCGAATTACTAGATGATACTGATGATTGGTAACCAGTCATCAGTAAACGTTTTGCTCAAATAAATCCTTAATCCCGCTGCTTTTTGCTCTTCTATAATACCAACAAACTGTTAGAATAACGTTTCTATCTCTTGTGCTTTTATCTCTATGACATTACTTGAAAAATTACGTTGTTTACTTACCTTTGGTCAAGGTGTTGCCCTTCCCTTACCTGAAATCAATGAGTCAAGTTCGCCATTTGAGCTCTTTCAATTATGGTTTGACGA
Organism: Thalassotalea sp.; assembly: GCA_050300315.1. Taxonomy (GTDB): domain Bacteria; phylum Pseudomonadota; class Gammaproteobacteria; order Enterobacterales; family Alteromonadaceae; genus JBNKXM01. Next base: position 671 of record JBNKXM010000138.1, read on the forward strand.
TGCCAATAAATCAGGCATTTTATTACCTGAAGCAATGTCAGTTAGCAGCTGCAATAAAGAGGGACAACCAAGTTCTCGCATGGTATTACTTAAATCTTTTGATGAACAAGGTTTTGTTTTTTATACCAATTACGGTAGTAGAAAACATCAAGAGTTAAGTGAGAACAATAAAGTGGCGCTACTATTTCACTGGAACGTATTACAACGTCAAGTACGTATCGAAGGAACAGTTGAGAAAACATCTATCGAACAGTCAACCGCCTACTTTCATAGCCGAGATAGAGGTAGCCAAATAGGTGCTTGGGCGTCTAAACAAAGCCAAAAGTTAAACCACAGCAATGAGCTAAAAGACCAGGTAGCTTTCTATGAGCAAAAATTTGCAGGTAGTGAAGTACCGCTGCCTGAGTTTTGGGGCGGTTTACGAGTTGTTCCGCACTACATAGAATTTTGGCAAGGTAGAGCAAGCCGTCTCCACGACAGGGTTTGTTTTGAAAAACACAATGACAGCTGGCAACAATTTAAGCTCAACCCTTAAGAAACCAAACAAACTCATATACACTTAGTAAGTGTATTTAAAAGAACTGAGCATGAGCATGGGATTTATTATCTTACCAAAAGTGTCGCTATGTGTTACCTATTAAAAAAGATAAGAGTAGCATGCATAGCGTTATTGATGCTCCCGTTAACGAGCTTTGCCCAACAAGTTAACGTAGGTCTCGAACCATTTCCACCACTGATCAACGAAGATGGCTCTGGGTATATCATAGACATGCTTAACGCACTAACCAATGAGAGTGATATTCAATTTAACTTCCAACTCATGACCTACGCTAGGGCTAAGAAAAATTTACAAAACGGCCAAGTTAACTTAATCGGTTTAATACCACAGCACACAGAGTCGGAAGAATTTTATCGTTATGGTGAAGAACTGAATTGGCGTGTCATGACGACAGTTGATCTCTTTTCATCATCAGAAAAAAATATAGATCACCAACATTTAGCTAATAAAACCATCGGCACTTTGATCGGCAATGAAGAATTTTTTGCCGAACTATTAAAGATTCCAACTAACAAGGTCGTTGGTGTTACTAGTTTGCAGCAATTAGCCATGCTAGTCGCAAAGAATAGGATCAATATCGCTATTTTTGAACGTGTATCTATGATGAGTACCATTAATCAACTCAAACTCGATAACATCTATTACAAAAAATTTACCACGCTTGGCGCAAGCTTAGCCGTTCAAAAAACACCGCAAGGCCATCAACTTAAAACATTACTGGATAAGCTACTTGAAAAACATCACGCCATGGAGCATTTAGCCGAATATCAAAAAGCGAATCATCTCGCAGATTTTGGTAAAGTAGTGCCATAACAAAAACGCTAGGCATAAAAAAACATCGACCTTAAGCCGATGTTTTATTTATGTTCGAACAACCGATTAGTTCGCTCAACCACCAACCAGTGCGAGTAAGATCCCAGCTGCAACGGCAGAGCCTAATACTCCAGCAACATTGGGCCCCATGGCATGCATTAACAAAAAGTTATGAGGATTTGCTTCTAAACCAACTTTGTTTGCAACACGCGCTGCCATTGGTACCGCAGAAACCCCTGCAGCCCCGATAAGCGGGTTGACCTTATCTTTACTTAGCTTATTCATCAACTTGGCCATTAGTACACCTGATGCTGTGCCAATTGAGAATGCTATAGCGCCTAACGCCAAAATCCCCAGCGTTTCGATATTGAGAAACTTGTCTGCACTTAGTTTTGAACCAACACCTAATCCTAAGAAAATCGTAGTGATGTTGATCAACTCATTTTGCGCTGTGTTACTCAGCCTATCAACCACACCACTCTCTCTCATTAAATTGCCTAAACAAAACATCCCAACAAGCGGTGTTGCGGCAGGTAAAAAGAAGATGGTCATCATCAGTACAGCTAACGGGAAAACAACTTTTTCAACTCTTGTCACTGGACGTAGCTGTGCCATTTCAATTTTACGTTCTTCGTCTGTTGTTAACGCTTTCATGATAGGTGGCTGAATAATTGGTACCAATGCCATATAAGAATACGCGGCGACGGCTATCGCACCGAGTAATTCAGGCGCCAGTTTAGATGCCAAGAATATCGCGGTCGGCCCATCGGCTCCACCAATAATGGCAATCGCAGACGCATCAGCAAGTGAAAACTCTATACCAGGTACAAGGTTTAATGCGATGGCTCCAAACAAAGTCGCAAAAATACCAAACTGTGCAGCAGCGCCTAAAAACAAGGTTTTAGGATTCGCGATAAGCGCACCAAAATCTGTCATCGCGCCAACCCCCATAAATATTAATAGGGGAAAAACACCGGTATCTATCCCTGTGTAATAGATATGATGTAGCAATCCGCCAGCCTCAGAGAAGCCCGCAACAGGAATATTTGTTAGTATGGCGCCAAACCCCATCGGCACTAACAATAACGGCTCAAAATTCTTAACAATGGCTAAAAACAATAACAAACAACCGACCAACATCATGATCACTTGGCCTAACTCAAAATTAGCCAGACCTGTTGACATCCATAACGTATGTAATGACTCCATCAGTTCACCTACACTAAGCTTAACAAGCTATCGCCAACGGCAACTGAGTCACCTTCTTTGACGTTTATCGACGAAATCTGACCTCCACTGACCGCGCGAATTTCGGTTTCCATTTTCATGGCTTCCATCACAATCACGACATCGCCAGCTTCAACCTGTTCGCCTTCAGCAACTAATACCTTAAAAATATTGCCAGCCAAAGGCGCATTCAAGGTTTCTTCTGCGCTAACAGATGCGCTTTGCTTTATCGCCGAATCAGTAGAAGCGGCAACTGAACTTATCGAACCGCTAGGGCCCACTGTCACTTCATATATTTTGCCATCAACGCTCACTGAGTAATTCTCAGTTTTACCTGAAGAAGGTGTAGCAACAGTTGGTGAGATATCTTCTTTCGTCGGCATTGCTTCAAATGCATCTGGATTATTCCTATTTTCAAGGAACTTAAGCCCAATTTGCGGGAACAAGGCATAAGTCAACACATCGTCAATCACCTCGTTTGCTAGGCTGATATTTTTCTCTTTGGCAATAAGCTGGAGTTCTTCAGATAAGTTATCAAGTTCAGGAGCAAGCAAGTCGGCTGGTCGACAGGTGATCGCTTCACCGCCATCTAACACTTTTGCCTGTAACTCAGCGTTCACTGCTGATGCTGTTGCGCCGTACGCACCTTTTAACACACCCGCAGTTTCTTTGGTGATTGACTTATAACGTTCACCGGTTAAAACATTCAATACCGCTTGTGTACCAACGATTTGCGACGTAGGAGTTACTAATGGAATATTGCCTAAGTCTTTGCGAACAAGAGGAATTTCTTTTAACACTTCATCAAACTTGTCAGACGCCCCTTGCTCTTTCAACTGATTTTCCATGTTTGTTAACATGCCGCCTGGTACTTGTGCTAATAAAATGCGTGCGTCAATCCCTTTAAGGCTACCTTCGAACTTAGTATATTTTTCTCGAACGCCTCTAAAGTAAGTTGCCACTTCCGCAAGTTTTTCCATATCAAGGCCAGTGTCTCGAGCTGTGCCTTCAACAATAGAAACAATTGTTTCTGTTGGCGAATGACCGTATGTTTGGCTCATAGAAGAAATTGAGGTATCAATAACATCTACATCAGCATCAATTGCCTTCATATGCGTTGCTACGCTTAAACCTGTGGTCGCATGGCAATGTAATGCTATCGGTAACGTCACTGTCTCTTTTAAACGGCCAATAAGCTCAGCGGCGTCATAAGGTTTTAATAAACCTGACATATCCTTAATACATAATGAATGAGCGCCCATATCTTCGAGCTGCTTGGCCATAGTTAACCAGCCATCAAGCGTATGTACCGGACTCTCGGTATAACTCAAAGTACCTTGTGCATGTGCCCCAACCTTTACCGCTGCTCTGATAGCGGTTTGCAAATTTCGGACATCATTCATCGCATCAAAAATACGGAACACATCCACACCATTGACATGAGCACGTTCCACAAACTTTTCAACTACATCATCAGCGTAATGACGATAGCCTAAAATATTTTGACCACGAAACAGCATTTGTTGCTTAGTTTTTGGCATTGCCTTTTTAAGTGCTCTAATGCGTTCCCATGGATCTTCACCTAAATATCGGATGCATGAATCAAATGTTGCACCGCCCCATGATTCAATCGACCAGAAACCAATGTCATCTAAAACAGGTGCGATTGGCAGCATATCTTCCAAACGTAATCGGGTAGCAAGTAAAGACTGATGGCCGTCCCTTAAAACAACTTCCGTTATACCTAGTGGTTTTGACATCTGGAATGCTCCTATTTATTTTTGCGATGTTGTTGGCGATATTGGCTAACAGCACAGCTAATTGCTGCAACTATCGACGGCGAGACATTATTTTTATCTTCCTTCGCCATATTTGCTTTACGCTGAGGTTTAGATTGAATGATAGGATCTGGATACTTAATCGCAAGTTTCACTAATACGTTGTTAATAAAAACAACCAGCAAACCTAAAAAGGCATAAACAAATACCATGCCCGCAAACATTAACGTAGCCGCCTCAACAAATAATTGTGTAAGGTTATCCATTTCAATTCCAACCTAATTAAAAGATAGAATTAGAATAATCACTCCAATAGTTGAAAAGCAAATAAATTTTCGAGGTTTCAGAAAAAAAAATCTAAGTCAAGAGCAAAACATTAAAAAAAGCATGAAATATTCAACATTTTTTAATAAATATTCATATTTTTGTTATAAGAAATTCTATTGTATACAATACACTGTACGATAAAATTAGTAGCCAACAGCCAATTCCACCATATTGTATACAAAAATAACGACTATTTATTTTATGAATATTATTGAATAAATA
>JBNKXM010000139.1:0-5592 GCA_050300315.1 Thalassotalea sp.
CAATCGATTTATCTTTTGCGAAAGTTATCACAGTAGCGGGTACCAATGGTAAAGGCACAACCTGTGCTTTCATTGAAAATGCCTTATTAGCTCAAAATAGTAGTGTTGCCGTATATTCGTCACCTCATATTGCTAAATTTAATGAACGTTTACGGATCAATAAATGCGATGTTCAGGATGAACCATTAATTTCTGCATTCGAATTAATCGAACAAACGCGCGCAGAAATTTCGTTAACTTATTATGAGTACACCACGTTAGCCGCATTTTTAGTGATGATGGACACTCAGCCTGAATTTATTATTCTTGAAGTGGGGCTTGGTGGTCGATTAGATGCAACTAATATTATTGACGCCGATCTTGCGATAATCACTACCATAGATTTGGATCATCAAGCGTTTTTGGGTAACACCCGTGAAGCTATCGGCGGTGAGAAGGCGGGGATTATGCGAGCCGATCAGTTAGTTGTTGTTGGTGATAAGTTACCACCTCAATCTGTGCTAACTCATGCTGCGCAACTTCAAGCAAAATTATACCTTAGAGATAGAGAGTTTGTTGTTGACGATAGCTTAATGGACGGTCAGTGGTCTTGGCAAGCTGGCGAGGCGGGCTATTTGTCATTACCTTTACCTCATATTCCGCTAGATAATGTTGCCACGGCACTGATGGCGTTGCAGTTATTGGGAATTTCGTTATCAACTGCACAAGTTACTCAGTTGATTGAACAAACCAAAGTAGCTGGTCGTACAGAAATGTTACATGATCATTGCAATGTCATGTTGGATGTTGGGCATAACCCGCTGGCTGCTCGTTATTTGGCGCAGCAGCTTAGTCAACATTCGGCAGCGAAAATACATGCTGTGGTTGGTATGTTGGCAGATAAAGACATAAAGAATACCTTAACGCCTTTGTTGCCATATATTGATACTTGGTCTCTTTGTTCATTACAGGTGCCTCGCGGCGCTGATGCGTCATTGCTTGAGAAGGTTTTTCCAGCAAACTCACCTGCGCCAAGATTATCTTTTGACAATGTCATTGATGGCTATAAAATGGCAAAATCACAGGCAGATAAAGACGATCTTATTTTAGTTTTTGGTTCCTTTATCACTGTCGCACAAGTAAAAGCATTGTTTAATTAGGAGTTCTTTTGTCTACACCTTTTCAAAATAGATTAGTCGGTACAGTGATTGTCGCAGCAATGGCAATTATCTTTTTGCCTGATTTGTTAGATGGAGATAAGAAAACGTATCAAGAAGAATTTGATCGTATTCCTGCGGCGCCAACCATTGATTTTAAACCACAAGGTCATAGTTTTCCTCAAGAAAAACTAGCACAGTTAGACACGGAAGAGTTGTCTGATGAGGTTGCCCTTGATGACGAGCAAATGATGCAATCAGAACAGCAAACAAAGGCTCAGCAAGATACGCCGCTTGCTAATGAAACGACAAAAGTCGAGGTGTTACCAAAACCTGATACGTTAGACAATACTCAACAAAAGCTGAATAGCACATTAAGCGAGTTACCAAGTAAGGCGGTGGCTAATGAGGCTTGGGTGATCCAATTAGGAAGTTTTCGACATAAAAATAATGTTGATGACTTAGTGAACAAGTTAACTGCAGCAGGCTATAAAGCGTTTACAAGACCAATTAAAACAAAAACAGGTACCTTAACTAAGGTCTTTGTTGGACCAGAATTGATCAAAACAAGTTTAGAGAAAAAAATCCCTGCTTTGAAGAGTTTAACGAAAGTGGAAGGAAAAATAGCCCGTTTTTCACCGACTAAATAATAATAATGTTAGTACATTGAGTTATCGTTCTGATAGAATGCGCGCCTCTATATATGAGTAAATTTTAATTGAGAACACTCGATTTATGGTTTGGATAGACTATGCCATTTTGGCTGTCATAGGTATTTCAACTTTAATTAGTCTTGTTCGTGGCTTTGTTAAAGAAGCTGTGTCGCTGGTTATCTGGATAAGTGCCTTTTTTATCGCGAGTACGTTTTACGCCAAACTTGCCACTCTACTCACCAATATTTCTGATCAATTCATACGTAATGGCGCCGCGATCGCTATTCTTTTCATTACGACACTAATTTTAGGCGCGTTAGTTAATTACGTGATAAGCCAATTAGTGGCAAAGACCGGTTTATCAGGAACCGATAGAGTATTAGGAATTGTCTTTGGTGCATTACGAGGCGTGTTGATTGTTAGTGCAGTATTATTTTTCCTGGATGCATTTTCACCCTCATCATCAAGCAGTTGGTGGCAAAGTTCTCAATTAATACCCGAATTTCAATTAATAATTGAATGGTTTTTTGAATATCTCAAACAATCATCCAGTTTTCTAAATCAAGCTTAGTACGGCGGAGAGAAACACCATGTGTGGTATAGTTGGTATTGTAGGTAATTCCCCAGTTAGTCAATCAATATATGATGGATTAACTGTACTACAACATAGAGGACAAGATGCTGCGGGCATCGTCACCATTCACGAAAATACCTTTAGGTTGCGTAAAGCCAACGGCTTGGTGAAAGATGTCTTTCATACACGTCATATGATGAGACTACAAGGCAATATTGGTATCGGGCACATTCGATACCCTACTGCCGGTACGTCAAGTTCGTCAGAAGCACAGCCTTTTTACGCTAATTCACCTTTTGGTATTTCATTAGCGCATAATGGTAATTTAACTAACGCCGATGAATTAAAGGCTTGGTTATACAAAAACGCTCGTCGTCATGTAAATACCACATCTGATTCTGAACTCTTGTTAAATATTTTGGGTCATGAATTACAAGAAAATGGTAAATTTGAATTAACACCAGACGATGTTTTTACCGCGATAGCGAATGTTCATAAACGTGTCAGAGGTGCTTATGCAACGGTTGCGTTGATCATAGGTCACGGTATGGTGGCGTTTCGCGACCCTCATGGTATTCGCCCATTAGTGTTTGGTAAAAGAGAAACTGAACGTGGTGTTGAATATATGGTGGCATCAGAGTCAGTTGCTCTTGATGCTTGTGATTTTCAGTTTGTTCGTGATGTGGCTCCAGGTGAAGCAATATTTGTGAGTGAAAGTGGTCAATTACACAGTAAACAATGCGCTGAAAATCCAACGTTTAGTCCATGTATTTTTGAATATGTTTATTTCGCGCGTCCTGATTCAACCATAGATAAGATTTCTGTCTATGGTTCTCGCCTAGAAATGGGGAAAAAATTAGGTGAAAAAATCGCAAAAGAATGGGCTGATGAAGATATCGATGTGGTTATTCCTATTCCAGAAACTTCTTGTGATAGTGCATTACAAATAGCGCAAACACTCGGCTTACCTTATCGACAAGGTTTTGTGAAAAACCGTTATATTGGTCGTACGTTTATTATGCCAGGCCAAGAAATGCGTAAAAAATCTGTTCGTCGTAAGTTAAATGCGATCACTGCAGAATTTACCGGTAAGAATGTTTTGCTTGTTGATGACTCGATTGTTCGTGGCACAACCTCAGAGCAAATCATTGATATGGCGCGTGCAGCGGGTGCCAAGAAAGTTTATTTTGCTTCAGCTGCACCTGAAATTCGTTTCCCTAACGTTTACGGTATCGATATGCCAAGCGCAACGGAATTAATTGCTCATGGTCGTGAACTTGATGATATTTGTCAGTTAATCGGTGCGGATAAATTGATATTCCAATCGATTGAAGACTTACAAGCTGCGGTATCTGTTGCAAATCCTGATATTAAGCAGTTTGAAACTTCTGTGTTTAATGGCCAATACATTACCAATGATATCGATCAAAGCTATTTAGAAAAGCTTGATGCATTGCGTAATAATGAGACGAAAGAAACCTCAGATAAAAATGCTGATTCAATTATTGATATGCACAACGAAGGTGCTGAATAGTTTTTGATAAAAAATTAGCATGAAATAAGCGTAAAAAAAAGCTGCAATTATTTGCAGCTTTTTTATTGCTCAAATTATTGTCATATTGGTTATGAAATATATTCGGTACCAAATCCCATACCAAACATAATGGCACTAACCGCCATTAAAGCAACCAGTAATACTAAGCCACAAGTGACGATTGAGCTGGCATAAATAAAGCCTTTTTCTTCAGGAATATCCATCATGATAGGGATCCCTGAGTAGAGTAAGTAGATTGAATACGCTAAGCCAGCTAAGCCAGCTAAGGCAACAAACCAAAGAACAGGATATAAAGCGGTTAAACCAACCATTAACAGCGGTGTTGCAGTGTAAGCTGCTAGCTCAAGTGATTGAGTGAAGTCTGGAGAGGCATCAAATGTTTGCGCCATCCATTGCACTAAATAAGCTAAAGCAAATACACCAGCAATTAGCCCAGCGTACATAGCAATCGACATAGCTATTGCACTAGAGTCTGGGATCTTAATTGGATCACCAGCACCAATAGTCCAACCAATATGCGCTGCTGCATAGTAGCTACAAATAGCAGGAATGAGTGCAATAGTTAAGATATGTACAATACTGTACACCAAACTTTCGTGTCGTTTTTCTATTGTTTGCCATTCTTCTTTTGGATGAGCGTACAGCCCCCAAATATGATTAAGTATCATAAAATTACCTCTTGCTCTGTCCCCAAAATACGCTGTATACGGTATTTGTAATAATTATCCGCTAGCGTGCGTTAATCAACTTTATCGTTTTTATTGTTGATACCTTATTTATGAAATAACTAGAGGCTTTCGTCAAGAGTTGATTGAAATTTAGTCGTAATAGTGGGCAAATTTTATTTTTTAATAATGAAAATAACTAGGGTTTATACTTTATAGATCAGAATGTACTATCAGCTGACTTTTATCCGCACCACTTTCATCATTTCCATTTCGAGTCCGGCAATGCGCTCTGTTTCTGGGTAATAAGTGATATTGACGCGTTGTCCTTTAAGTGACTGATATAATTTCTTACGCTTGTATTTGAAAGGTACGTCAACCCCTTCAAGCGTTACTATATTTAAAATCCAATCGTCTACTTCACGCTGTACATGGGAAGCAACCTTTTGATGTTCGCTATGTATTAAGTGTTTATGTTTGTCGGTTAGTTTTTTGATTGGGTCTTTTTTCATGATCTCGTTATTAAAATATTAATGACTTTTACTAGTATCTCAGTAATTAGCCTTTTAAAATAGCGCCACGAATGTTTTATTACGAATTGTTATGTCTACCACAGCGTTATTAGCTCCTATTTTATCTTTTTTACAATGTTCCACTTCTGAAAACTGGATTGAGCAAGCAATTAAGCGAGAAAACCTTCCGGTGCTTTTGATCGATCATTTGATTTGTGAACTCAAAGCGGCACAATCTGCGATGTTTTTGATTCGTAAATACGCGGTAGACAAAGAAAGTGGTGACGCATTATTAGCTTGGCTTAAGCCGTTTGAAACTTTGGTGTATCGCCGCGAAGGGGATTGGCGCACATTAGCAGAAAAAAATAAGCTAACTAAAGCAGTGATCCCTAAGTCAGATACTCCGTACGGGCAAGATCTGATTGATAAAATGGTTCTGCTGATCAAAGAAGAGTTACATCATTTTTATCAGGTACTTGAAATCATGGATAGTTATA
>JBNKXM010000140.1:0-5585 GCA_050300315.1 Thalassotalea sp.
GTGCTCATCAACATAATATTCAATTGCTGGCTCAAAGTTTTTATCGTAACGGTATTTCACTTGAAATGAACCTAATACTTCAACTTCGTCTTCGCTTTTATCACTACCAAATTGTTTTTCTAACAATACGTTAGCAGTTGTTACCCATTTGCCAAATTGCTTCTGAATAACAGGGCCTGCTTTAAGTTCCCATTTATCATGTTCAAGCTCTTTTTCAAGCTCTACTAATAAACCGAAATCGGCCCAGTATTCGCCTTGTTCAGACAATTGAAACTTAGCTTCAATTTCAGCTTCTTCAATTTCAGTATTGCCATCAGCTTCTTTTTCAATGACCAAATAGCCTTCGATAAACATGCGCTGTGAAAGACCGTAACCAAGACCTACTTTAACTTTATGCTCGGCATCACTTTCTAATTGATGAATACCACGCATTTCAAATTCAATCTCACCTAACTCCACATACGGGCTATACACTTTATCAACACCTGCATAACTAGCTGTTGGTAATAACCCCGCAAATACTGCAGCAGAAAGTAGTTTTTTATTCATGTGAACGTGTCCTTAAGCACCGGTATCTCAAATAGAAATACCGGAATATTGTTATATAAAATTGTGTTAAATAGTTTTTGCTTGCTGCTTGCTAACGCTGCGCATGCCTAAGCTAATGAAGGTTAACGTTAATAGATACACACTAAGCTGTAACGCTGTAGGTCTATCTTGATAACCAACCATGATATGTAGTAATTGACCAACCATAGAATGTTGAGACAGTAAGTTTGACGAATTCCACACTGGCGCTTGGCTTGGTACTAATCCCGCTTGTGATAAGTAACCTACCGCACTTGCGGCCATACCCGCAGCCAATAATAAAATAAACCAACCCGTAACTTGAAACAGTTTACCCGTTGGGATTTTTAAGAAACCTAAGTACAATAAGGCACCTAGTAAAATGCCGCCGCCTAATCCAAGCACACCACCGGTGAGAATCGACATCATGTTATCGCCACTCGCTGCAAGACTATAGACAAACAAAACAATTTCAGAGCCTTCACGCAACACCGCCATACCCACAGCAACGCTAATGAAATACAGCGGCATGCCACCATCAGTTACTTGACTGCCAATATCTTTCAGGTGAGCCACTAATTCTTTCGCATGTTTTGACATCCAGATGTTATGCCATGCCAGCATAAGCACAGCGGTAAACAAGACACACGCATTGAATAATTCTTGACCTGCACCTTCGAACATCATCGAAATAGCTTCAGCAAAAAATGCAACAACCATAGCGCCTAACACGCCTAATCCTACACCAGCGCTGATCCAACGATGTCTTCCCGGAAGACCTTTAGTCGCTGCGAGAATAATGGTAATAACCAGTGCCGCTTCCAATGCTTCACGAAATACAATAATGGCAGAATTTAACATAATGACGACGACCTTATTTAGCGATCAACTTACCTTGAGCGGTAGCTTCATTGAACTCACCAAAAAATGGGTATTCACCCGGCTCAAGCGGATTAATAAAGATAAATGCTTTACTGTTACCAGCGATAATTTTTTCACGCTTTAATTCATAACTTTCAAACTCTTCTGGCGTATTGTCTTTATTGATGACTAACAATTTAACCTTTGTGTGAGCAGGAATTTCAACAACCGCTGGCGAAAACTTATGATCTTTAATAATAATTTCATAAACTGGAATGTCTGCCGCAACCGCAGCTACAGAGAACAATACCGATGCCAATAAACCTGATAACCAACTTACTCGAACCATTTTTTTTACCTTAAGTTAAATGAGAATGATTATTATCTTTAATATTATATGTAAAGGCAAATATTTTTTATTGCGCTACATCAAAGTTTTTATTATTTAATAAATCTCGATTGTTTTTTCATCAAAAAATCGAAAAGAACATTATAAAAATAAAAGAATAATGAACAAAAAAATCAGTCTATTGAATGTAAAAATAGGAAAGATATCGGTGAAGGACATAGCAAGGAGCAATTTTTAGTAGAAATAATGTTAACAAACCATGGTTGTTTTAACTGCCGCCAATAGAAAACTTATACTGGTGATGTCTACAAGATAAATAGTAATGGAATACTTGTTTTCATATAATTGCTTAAAATGAGTTAAGCAGTTGACCAAGTTTTTTCACTGCTTGTAACCTATGTCCCGTCGTTGGATGCGTAAAACTTAATCGAAAGTAATTTGAGAATTTTTTCATTGATGAAAACAGTCTGCCAGGGGTTAAGACAATACCTTGAGTTATCGCCTTTTTGTAAAGTACAAAAGTATCGATCTCTTTAGGTAACTCAATCCATATCGCTAGCCCACCATCAGGAACCGTATATTTGATAGGAATATTCCAGTTATCGACTAACGCCTTAATTAATTGGTCGCGTTGCTTTAATAAGGTTCTATGGTATTGGTAAAGATGACGTTCAAAATGACCTTCAGCCAAAAAACTGGCTACTCCATGCTGAATAGCTCGACCTGATGAGAGTTGATAGACTAATTTCATCTGCACTATTTTTTGATAATCTTGATTTGCCACAATCCAACCGATACGTAAATCACGTGATAGTGATTTTGAAAATGAACTACAAAGAATAACATTCCCTTTAGTATCATAACTTTTAAGGGGTTCTACATTCGTATGAAACCCCAAATCACCATAGATGTCATCTTCAATTAACGTAATGTTGTGCTCTTCAGCAAGATTAACTATCGCCTGCTTCTCATGTGATGGAATAAGCGCTCCCGTTGGCGTAGAAAAATTGGCAGTCAATACGCAGGCTTTTATCTGCCAATGACCAATAGTTCTTCTTAATGTATCTGCCGTTAAACCTTGAGTGAAACTGGTGGGTAATTCAACAACCTTTAATTTTAGCTGTTGTAATAACTGAAGCACACCATAAAAAGCAGGACATTCAATAGCAACGACGTCGCCCGGCTCACACACGGCCATTAATGCTAAAAACAGACTGTTTTGACAGCCAGAGGTAATGCAGATTTCTTGTGCTGAGATATTAAGGTTACGCTTTCTATAATGTTTACTAATTTGTTGTCTCAAGCTGAGTTCACCAGACGGCTCAGCATAATACAAGGCATTGTTGTGAGCATTTTTTCGTAACGCACGATTAATATGTCGATTGAGTAATAACAAGTGAGATGGTGTCTGCGAGTTATCTAAGCGTTGAGGAACAATATCAAAGGCTGCACTGCGTTCCATAATCTCATAAAACACTTCAGGTACATCAACTAGCTTAGGTTCGCTAATTTTTTTGGTGGTTAAATTAATATTTTGGATTGAACTAGGCGGTGAAACGTAATAACCCGATTTGGCTTTTACATAAATAATATCTCTGGCTTCCAAGGTATAAAGTGCTTTTTGCACAGATATCTTAGCAACGCTATAGGTAGCAGCTAATGTGCGAATTGATGGAATTTTTTCATCGATTTGCCATTTTTTATCATCAATCTGCGATTTTAAGATATTGGCTAACTGCTCATATTTGAATTGTGTCATAAGAAAATAAAAAACCAAGCATTCTGTACCTATATTAGTTTATTTTTTTGTACCTATAAATGACAGAATAACTATTTACACTTGCCTCCTAGTAAATGCTTACTGGAACAGTCATATGAAGTCGTCATACCTATCAAAAGAAAACCTAATTTATACATCAGCAGTAGCCAGTGATAAGATTTATATCCGAGAGCAACAGGGTCGATTTCAACGTATTAGACGTCGTTTAAATATCATATTGCTAGCACTCTTTGTTTTTGCGCCGTTCATTAAATACCGTGGAATGCAAGCCATTTACTTTGATCTTCAGCAACAACAATTTCATGTCTTTTCATTAACTCTTTTCCCACAAGATTTATTGATTGTTTGCTTATTATTTGTGCTTGCCGCTTTTTTACTGTTTTACGTCACTAAAATTTTAGGCCGCGTATGGTGTGGATTTACCTGTCCTCAAACTATTTGGATGCTAATGTTCAACTGGGTGGAACGCAGAATTGAAGGTAGTCATAGCAAAAGTAAATCTCTCGACTCACAACCACTTAACTTTAATAAATTGCTCAAAAAATCGGTTAAACACGTTATTTGGGCAGGTATTTCGTTGTTTACCGCATTGGCGTTTATTTCTTACTTCGTGCCAGTTGAGCAACTCTATCAGCCCTTTTTCACTATGCAAGCGTCATCATTAGTGGTTGCTTGGGTATTATTTTTTAGCGTGTGTACATATATCAATGCCGGTTGGATCAGAGAGAAAATGTGTCTGCACATGTGTCCCTATGCTCGCTTTCAGTCGGCAATGTTTGATAAATCAACCAAGTTAGTAAGCTATGATGCTATTCGTGGCGAAAATCGTGGTAAAAGAAAGCGATCACAAATAACAGAACCTGATATGGGTGACTGTGTTGATTGTAATCTCTGTGTACAAGTCTGCCCAGTAGGTATAGATATTCGCAATGGCTTGCAATACGAGTGTATTAACTGTGGTTTATGTGTAGATGCCTGCAATATGACCATGGATAAATTTAATTATGATCAAGGACTGATTGCTTTTACGAGTGAACAACCCCCTCAAAATAACTGGAAACGCCATGCACTTTATGGCGGTTTTATCATAATAACCCTGATCGCTATTTTGACTTGGCTGCAAACGTGGCAAAGTTTCAACGTTAACATTATTAGAGACCGGCAAGCGCTTTATCGTGTTAATCAACAAGGAGACATTGAAAATACATTTGTTTTTAAAATTAGAAATAAATTAAACCAAAGTAAACGTTACCGTATCAATATCTTAGGATTAGCTAATGCACAGATCATTGGCCAATCACATGTAGAGGTTATGCCCCTTGAATTAAAAACATTTACCGTAACTGTGGCAGTCAATAAATTGTTACCTAAAAGGAAAAGTGATATCAGTTTTAACGTTACCAGTGAAGATGAACAAATCAGTGTGATAAAAAATAGCGTTTTTTATAGCGGTGATGGTGGCTGGGAATAATGAAACATATGATATGACGCAATATTAGTTTTATTAATTATCGAAATAATCGTCTTAACCTAGGGTTGACTCATAGTCCATAGGTCCCTTGTTTCAATTACCTCACTCAAATAGCCCATTGATAACAATGGGCTAAGAAAGATGCGTTATTGATGAAACAAGCACAGAGAAAGTTTCATTGGAAGCTACATAGCTTCTAAGCGAATACCTTTGGTCTCTTTAATGTATTTGCTAACAAAGAAAATACTAATAAATGCTGATAGCGCATAAAAACCGTAAGCACCTGCCAAGCCAATAGAGCCTAGCATAATAGGAAACGTCATGGTGATAGCAAAGTTAGCTATCCACTGAGCACTAGCTGCAACTGCAAGCGCGGCACCTCTAATACGATTATTGAACATTTCGCCAAGTAACACCCAAACAATTGGCCCCCAACTTAAGCCGAAAAACACCACAAATAAATTCGCCATAACCAAGGCAAGCGTGCCAGCATTTTCGCTTAGCGCTAGTTTACCCATGGCATCAAAGCCTGCAGAGCCAAACAGATAAGTTAATAC
>JBNKXM010000141.1:0-5584 GCA_050300315.1 Thalassotalea sp.
GGCTGATACCAACGGAGCGAATAGATTGCGGCGTTTCTTCTGCCAGTTTTAGTACATACGCTCGCCATTTATTAGGAAATAGCGCAGGAATTAGGCCTTCAATAACTAACGCAACAGCTATGGCACTAATCAATAAATCAAGGCTCATAATCATTCCTATATTTTACTTTAAATAAACAAAAGCCATGACAATGCCATGGCTTTGCTGAGCGCGGGTAATGAATTACTTCGCTTTAGTGCTATTTTTTATGTAATGGAAAAAATCGTTGTCAGGTTTAATCACCATGACGTCATTTTTCGAACTAAAGCTTTTCTCATAAGCATCTAAACTTCGATAAAAGTTGAAGAATTCCGCATCTTGAGAATAAGCATCCGCATAAATTTTTGCCGCTAATGCATCACCTTCACCTCGAATTTCAAACGCTTGCTTTTGCGCTGTTGCTAGCATTACCGTAACTTTCGCATCAATCGTTGCACGTCTAATTTCCGACTGCTCCTGACCTTGAGAACGATGTTCTTTAGCAACTGCCGTACGTTCTGCACGCATACGCTCGTATATGGAATTACTCACTTCCGTTGGTAAATTAATCGCCTTAACGCGCACATCAATCACTTCAATACCAAGATCTTCTCGACTACTCTCAGCGCTTTCTAACGCTTTTGCCATTATTGAATCGCGATCACCTGACACAATTTCTTTAATGGTGCGAGAACCAAACTCGGTACGTAAACCATTATTAATTTTTTGTTTCAATAAGGCGCGAGCATTTTCAGCTGAACCGGATGTTCTCAAGTAATAAGTTGAAAAGTCAACGATGCGCCATTTCGCATATGAATCGACCATCAAGTCTTTTTTCTCTGAGGTCACAAAACGGTCTGGCGCTTCATCTAATGTTTGAATACGTGCATCAATTTTACGCACTGATTCAATTAACGGAATTTTAAAGTGTAATCCCGGTTCATAGACTCTCATCTCACCCGAATCATCACGCTTTATTTTCGAAAACTGAAAAACAATACCTCGTTGTCCTTCAAAAACAACAAAGACCGACGAAACCACTAAAACAAATAGTGCGGCAACAACAGCAATAACAAAATTTTTCATCGCTTAGTTTCTCCCACTATTAAAACGATCTGAACGTCCGTTCACTGACGGCGCCGGATTCGTTGGATTTGATGTACTGTTCACGTTCGATACAGGTTTAGGTAACATGCGTTGTGAGTTTTCTTGCTGTTGCATAATTTTATCTAATGGTAGATAAATCATATTGTTACCACCGTCAACATCAACCATCACTTTACTGACATTACTGTATACTTTTTCCATAGTGGCAAGATATAAACGTTGGCGAGTCACCTCAGGCGCAGCATGATATTCAGGTAAAAGTTTCTTAAAGCGTGCCACTTCACCTTCTGCATCAAGTACCGTTTGCTCTTTGTACGCTAACGCTTCTTGTTCCATACGTTTTACTCGACCACGCGCTCTTGGCTCAATACCACGAGCATATGCTTCGGCTTCACGTAAAAAACGTACTTCATCTTCTTGCGCAGCAATTGCATCGTCAAATGCATCTTTGACTTCTTCTGGAGGACGCGCATCTTTAAAGTTAACGTCGACAATGATCAAACCGAGATTATAACGTTCGATGATCTTTTCTAACTCAACCCAAACCGCTTGACGCACTTCTTCACGGCCACTGGTTAAGATATCATCCATTTTGGCATGGCCGATTACGTAACGTAACGCACTATCTAACGATTGGCTTAAACTGTCATCGGCATTAGTGACACTAAACACATAATTTCTCGGATCAACGACACGATATTGGATTTGCATTTCAACACGAACAACATTTTCGTCTTGCGTCAACATAAAGCCCGCTGAAGGTAAATCACGTGTAGTTTCCATATCAACAGGAATGATCCGATCAACGAATGTCCATTTCCAGCGAAGACCTGGTTCCACTGTGCCTGCATATTGGCCAAAGCGTAAAACAATGCCTTTCTCGGCCTCTTTAATGGTGTAAAAACCACTAAATGCATACACAAGTATCGCAACAACTACGGCTAAGCCGATACCTATTGATGAAAAGCTTTTACCTGAACCTCCACCTGATGATTTACCACCAAATATGCCACCAACTTTGTTACTGAGATCTTTAAGTAAATCATCTAGATCAGGTGGTCCTTGGTTTTTGCCACCTTTATTTTTCCAGGGATCTTTATCATCTTTCCCCGGTTCGTTCCAAGCCATGATGCTCTCCGCTATTCAAACTAAAATTTGTAAATTGACATAATAAGTCAAACATCTGCTTAATATATCAGTCTGTTAACTTTCAATAAAGCCTTCTATCAAAGCTTCATCATCTTTAATAAATCTTTGCCACTCTCTAATCGGCAATTTAACCTTTAACAAGCAGTTACCTTGGTCGTCATATTGCTCATCGGCAATGCAATTTAATTGATATAACGCCCCACGTATCTTGCCATAATTCGGCGGAATACGCAGACTATGCTTGACGATTTGTTTACCTAAACGTTCGGTTAACGCTTGAAATAACAAGTCTATCCCTATGCCTTGTTGTGCTGATAACCATACACGAGTTGGCATGCCAGTCTCGTCTCTGTCGATGCGCGGTTGAATATCTTCTAATCGATCAATTTTATTGCACACCAACAATTGAGGAACATCGCCGGCTTCAATTTCTTTCAACACCTCTTGCACTTGATCGATATTTTCGCTTCGTCTTTCATCTGCAATATCGATGACATGCAATAATAATTCAGCTTCTCGAGTTTCTGTAAGAGTCGCTTTAAATGCGGCAACTAAATCATGAGGTAAATGACGAATAAAACCTACCGTATCGGCTAATATTGCTCGGCCAACATCTTCGATTTCGATTTTTCTCAGCGTTGGATCTAGCGTAGCAAATAACTGATCAGCGGCGTATACATCGGCTTCGGTAATACGGTTAAACAATGTCGATTTTCCCGCATTGGTATATCCCACCAATGAAATGGTTGGAATTTCTGCACGATTTCTCGCTCGACGACCTTGTTGCCGTTGTTTTTCAACTTTCTCTAGCCGCTTGCGAATGCTGATCATCCGTTCACGTAATAAGCGTCTGTCGGTTTCTAGTTGCGTTTCACCCGGGCCACGTAAGCCGATACCACCTTTTTGTCTTTCTAAATGGGTCCACCCTCGGATCAACCGGGTGCTAAGATGTTTGAGTTGAGCAAGTTCTACTTGTAACTTACCTTCGTGTGTACGAGCTCTTTGCGCAAAAATATCTAAAATGAGCGTTGTCCGATCAACAACACGACATTGACATAAGGCTTCAATATTTTTTTCTTGTGATGGTGACAAGCTGTGATTGAACAAAATCACATTCGCATCGTACAGCGTCACAGCTTCGGCTATTTCTTGTGCCTTACCACTGCCGACAAAATACTTCACATGCGGGGTATTTCGTTTTCCAGTCAGTACTGACATTGCCTCAATCCCCGCAGAATCAACAAGCATTTCAAATTCTTGTAAATCTTCTCGGGCATTTTCATCAGGAAAATCTATATGAACAAGTATCGCTTGCTCACCTGCTTGATAACGATCAAACAAATGAGCAACTCCTAACAATACAGGTCAAGACCATTAATCTTGTGAATCCATTGGTTGGTTAAAACCAGTTTGGCCTGGTTGTGGTGCAGTATTTACCGCCCGTGATGGTACAACGGTAGATATGGCGTGCTTATAAACCATTTGACTGACGGTATTTTTTAACAAAATCACGAACTGATCAAATGACTCTACTTGTCCTTGTAGTTTAATGCCATTAACTAAATAAATTGCTACTGGAATGCGATCACGACGTAAAGCATTCAAAAATGGGTCTTGTAACGATTGCCCCTTTGCCATTATTTGGCCCCTTTTGTTATTGTTGTTAAAACCAAGTGTTCACAATGAACGAATTCTTGATGGTATTTTGCTCTGTTCATAATAGACGAACTGATTGCTAACTATCTATTAAATCTAATTATACATCAATGTTTAAAGTTTGCTTAACGCAGCTAAAATTTGTTGCAAATTATTTTCATCTTCCATATGCAACCATTGAATATCAGGCCAATTCCTTAGCCAGGTCAATTGCCGTTTGGCTAATTGTCTGGTTGCACATATGCCTTTAAACACCATTTCTTGATGATCGAATTCACCATGTAAATGCTGCCACATCTGCCGATAACCAACGCAGCGAATGGCAGGTAAATCTTCATGCAAATCCTGACGTGCTATTAGTTTAACGACCTCTTGTTCAAAACCTTGAGCAATCATTTGCTCATACCTTAAAGCGATACGCGCATGCAAATCAGCTCGCTCTTTGGGTGTTATGGCAAACTGTAATACATCACCGGATAATTTTTCACCTTTCACTTCAATCAATTGTGATAAGGTCTTTCCCGTGATCCGAAACACTTCTAATGCTCGGGTAATACGTTGTGGATCATTTGGGTGTATCCGCTGTGCCGATTGAGGGTCAACGTCAGTCAATTGCTGATGTAACCATTGCCAACCATGATCTTTGGCCTGTTGTTCAATTTGTTCTCGCACCAAAGTATCCGCTTGTGGCAAAGGCGAAATACCTTCAATCAAGCTTTTAAAATACATCATAGTGCCGCCAACCAATAATGGAATACGACCTTTGGCTTGAATGTCTGCGATTTCTTTTAACGCATCGTGACAAAATTCAGCAGCCGAATAACTTTCGCTGGCATCTTTGATATTAATTAAACGATGCGGATATTTTGCCAATTCTTCTTGGCTAGGCTTCGCTGTGCCTATGTCCATATCTCGGTAAACTAACGCCGAATCGACACTAATAATGTCACACGGTAACGCGTCGGCAAGCTCAAACGCTAATGCAGTTTTACCTGACGCCGTTGGTCCCATCAAACAGATAACGGGAGGTGTTTTACCGCTTTGTGGACTATAAGACAACGACATATGGGCTCAATTTAATGCTTGTATTGCAGATGTAAGGTCAACAGCCGTTGAATTCAAGGCTAGCTCATCAAATATTGTTAGCGAGCTGTATTTTTTCAATTGTTGGACTAAGTCCGCCACCAAGGCTTGGTCAAACACTTGCTCGACTAACTTTGATTGTGCGATTAACTGTGCCGTGCATGCTTGCCAATCTTCATCACTCAATTGCCCCTGCTCGTTTTCTTTAGCTTGCAACATAGTTAACAATTGACTAATGCTTTGACTTACATCCTGATTTCTTAACAGTGCCGGAAATTGACGAATTTGAATAGATGATTTATCAAGCGCAATTGCCACTATGCCAAGTTTTTCAAAATACTGCTGATATTTATTGATAAAGCTAAAATCGCTCGCTGATAAGGATAACTTTACCGGTAGTAATAGCGGCTGACTGGTTAACCCTTGTTGCCACTGCATAGCAATTTTCAAGGTTTGTATTCGTGCCATTAATTTCGCTAATGAAATTAGCCGTGGCTGATGTTCAACGACATATAGCGCATGCGCTGGCGCAACAAATTGTAATGACACCTCGTTGTTAGACACACTAAT
>JBNKXM010000142.1:0-5513 GCA_050300315.1 Thalassotalea sp.
CCAGAGCAATTCACCGATATTAATAGCCAGCAAGGCATCACTTTATTTGGCGGAGTATATCAGGGCAATGAAAATCTAAATTTACAGTATTGGTATTATCACGGTGAGGGGCTTGCCGACTTATTGTATCTTGAAGCAAGCTATCAAATAGCTGAGCTTACCTTGAGTAGTCAATATGGTTATCAACGACACGAGACAGAGGAAATACATCCAGCGGACAGCTCGCTTTTTGGGATTATGGCCAGCTATCAATGGCGAAACTTAGCGCTGAATCTCGCTTATAATACAACATTGGGTACGGTCATTAATGGCTTTGGCGGAGGGCCGTATTTTACTTCCGCTGCGGATCACACAATTGAAGGCATTGCTGATCAGCGAGCCACGGCATTTGGTTTTGAATATATGGGGTTTGATAGTGTGACGCTTAGTGTGTTAGCGGTTGATTTTTTTCAAGGAGCTAACGAAACGGATTACAGTTTGTGCTGGCAGTTAACTGATGGGATCAGTGTTGAATTTGTTTATCATGATATGCATCAAGACGGTAAGATGATGCTGGCATTGTTAAATGCTGCATTCTAATGAATCTAAGGGGAAAATCGTCCGATAGAATATTATAAAATGTAAATTATATGTTAGAGTTGCAGTTATTCGTCATCGCCGAATTATAATGATAAGGTTTAAAAGGATATTATGAATCGATTCACGCTATTATTTGCTGCTGTTATGTTGACAGCCTGTTCAAAACAATCAACCGACGAATACTTGTCCTCCGCCGAACAACTCATTGCAAAAAACGACTATCAAGCGGCATCAATTGAATTAAAAAATGCTATTAAACAAGCGCCGGAGCATGCTCAAGCACGGTTTTTATTAGGTAAAGTTTATCTAGCACAGCAGCAATATCAAAACGCTGAAAAAGAACTCAATCGAGCGTTAGAGTTAAAATATCCGGCAGAGCAAGTTGTGCCGTTGTTATCTCAGTCTTATCAAAAGTCACGCTCAGATGTTGCCTTATTGGGCCTTTCCTATAAAGAAAAAGGCTTTTCTGCGGAACAATCGGCACAAGTGGCATTTTACCAAGTGCAGGCAATGTTTCGTCTTGATAAACAAGATAAAGCAAAAACATTAATTAACGATATTCAACAACTCGATACAGATTCGGTTTATAAACAATTAGCATTTGTTTATTCCTTGATACTTGATAAACAAAACGATGCCGCTCAGCTTGAGCTCGACGCCATTATTAAACAAGATCCTAGTCAACCAGATGCATTAAAACTACAGGCAATTCTTTATGCTCAAGCCGGTAAACTGGTTCCTGCAGTCGAGCACTATTTATCTTATTTAAAGCATTACCCTAATGATCTCGAAATTAGTTTTGTCACTGCACGGCTATTAGTGGGATTAAATCGCACCCAAGAAGCCGAGCCATTGATTGATAAACTATTAGCCATTAATGAAAACAACGGCTTATTAAATCAGCTTAAAGGTATTGCGCGCTTTAATGATAAAGATATGGCCAGTGCGTTAAGCTATTCTGAAAAGGCGTTGATTGTTATTCCTGAAGATCCAGCTGTTCGTCTGCTCGCCGGTTATGCTGCTTATCAGTTAGCTGATTATGAAAAAGCACAACAACACTTATCAATTATTGCTCAGGAGCTACCTGCTGAACATCAAGCGTTGAAGTTACTTGCCGCGAGTCAATTACAGTTAGGGCTTAATAGCCAAGCGGGAGATACCATCTCGGCAATTGAAGGGCTTACCGATAAAGATAATGCGTTGGTCTCCAGCATTGGTCTAGCGCTTGTGCAAAGTGGTGATGTTGAACAAGCACGCACCTTGTTAGATAAATCAGATCAATTAATGGCTGAAACCGCCGAAGATCTTACGCGATTAGGATTATTGAAATTATCGTTAAATGATGTCTCTGGTATCACAAAATTAGAACTGGCATTAGATAAAAAACCAGAACAAAAATTTACCCGTCAAACCTTAGCAACGGCGTATCTCTCAACTAAGCAATACGACAAAGCGATTGAACTCGCTCAGCGTTGGAAAGCAGAAAATGCTCAAGATGCGCAGGCGTATATGCTTGAAGGTAGTGTTTATCTGCAGCGCGGAGATTTTGATCAGGCAAAACAGCAATTAAGCCAGATCTTGCAGTTTGAACCGACGTCGCTACCAGCGCAAATGGGGTTAGCGCAGCTAGCAATACAACAACGTGACTATCAACAAGCTAAGCAATACCTTGATAAGGTTTTAGCACTGCAGCCAGATCATATAGCAGCATTAGTGAAGTTATACGCGCTAGGGGTTATGGAAAAATCACCAGATTCTGCTATAGAGACAATTGAACGCCAATTTAAGCAAAACAGTGATAATCAAGCATTAAGGTTGTTATTGGCGAAAGTGTATTTGCAGGAGCAGCGTTATAACGAATCTATATCTCTATTAGCTGATTTTCCTCAAACGCAAGCGCCATTGGTATACTGGCAAACTATTGGCAGAGCATATTTTAAGGTTAAACAGTTTGATAAATTAACTGCGCTTTATCAGCAGTGGTTGGCAATAGCACCAAATAATCGTCATGCGGTATTAGGTAATTTAATGCTATTAGACAATCAGCGAAAATATGCTCAAGCACTTGAACTTAGCACAAAGTTTTTGGAAAAAAATGCTAAAGATCTTGAAGTTAAGTTATTTAATATTCATTTTTTATTGCTCAATGGAGAATTGACCAAAGCGAAAGCGGCGTTTGAACAAGTTGATGAAAACGCAAAAAATATCCCATTTGCCAAAGGATTACATGGGCAAATACAAATGTCACAAAAACAGTTTGCTCAAGCACTGCCTAATATTCAAGCCGCTTATCAGGAGCAGCCGACACCGCGTAATGCGAATTTGATACAAATTTGCTTACGTAACCTTGGGCAGACAAAACAAGCGAATGAGTTTTTGCAACAGCATGTTATCCGATCTCCCAATGATGTGGAAAGTTTAATGCAGCTTGCGCAATTGCAAATATCCACTGATGTTGACGGAGCGATTAACAGCTATCAGCAAGCGCTGAAAATTAATGAGAATAATTTCATTGCCTTGAATAATCTAGCGTATTTTTATTTAGAGAGAAATCAGTTAGATAAAGCTCAGCAATACGGTGAACGTGCACTGGCAATACGACCGGAAATGCCAGATGTTTTAGATACGGTGGCGCGCATTCACCTCGCTAAGAAAGAGTATGCTCAGGCAGTGAAGTATTTAACAAAAGCTGTGAATAATGAAAATGTAAAAGATGAAATTTATCTCAATTTTGTTGAAGCCTTGCTGTTAGATGAGCAACTCGTTTTAGCAAAACGTAAATTATCACAACGAACGTTTACCGATCCCAAGTCATCGCAACGTGCTCAGCAGCTAAAGCAAAAGCTATAAATCCTGCGCATACAACTAAAACATTAATTAAGCCGTTATCTAGGCATAGATAACGGCTTTTTATTTTATAATGCAAATCATTCTCATTTGTATTGATCTTGTCAATAAATTGCATTAGTATCACCATCAAATAATATTGATTCTTATTTGTATTTGAGGGTATATGAAAAACTTGTTGGTAGCCGCTACGATTTTCCTATGGTTAATCAGTCCTTTGCTAGCCAATGCTGCGTCTGTAGAAGACGAGTTAGCAGAAAAAATTAAAACGATAGAAGTACAACTACAACGGTTGAAAAGTCAGCTTGAGCCTAATAACAAGCCGCAAATGTTGTCATCAAAAGATAAAAAATGGCAAATCGAATCATATGGCAACTTGTTGTATAAGAGCCATCAAGTATTCAAGAATACTCAAGATGTCACTCCACAACGACGTTCGTTAACTGATCTAGAGCGGGTGATCTTTGAATTGGGCTACCAATTTGACCAACAATGGCAAATGGAAGTTGAACTTGAATATGAGCACGGAGGTACAGGCGCCTCTTTAGAATATGATGGTTTAGATGAATTTGGTGAGTTTGAAACGGAAATTGAGGCCGGTGGTGAAGTGCTGGTTGAAAAACTGGAATTCTCTTATCAAGTTAACCCAAATGTTGAAATTAAATTCGGCCATATTTATCTTCCTGTCGGCTTAGGCACAGAACTACACAAGCCAGATCAATATTTCACTACTGAACGTCATTGGAGTGAGGCCACTTTGATCCCTCAGGTTTGGCACGAAACGGGTATTAACTTTGTCACTCAATGGCGTGATTTCTCGCTACAAACCTTAGTAACCACAGGATTAAACTCTGAGTACTTTCGCACCTATAACTGGGTCGCAAATGGTCATCAAAAACGCTTTGAGCAGGTTAATGCAGACGATCTCGCCCTAACGTTACGTTTAGATTATGGCAACACTAAGTCAGGCAGTGGTATAGGTTTCAGTTATTACCAAAGTGATTCAACAGATAATCGAAATAAAATGAATAAGTTAGACAGCAAAGGCACGGTGAGGATCTATGGTGTTCACGGTGTATTTCGACAAAATAATTGGCGTATTCAAGGACAATATTTATATGGTGAGTTATCGGATAGCTTAGCAATAACCCAAGCGAATAAAACCACGCCTGGATTGCAACCGGGTAATTTTGCTCAGTTAGGCAGTGAAGCCGAAGCTGCTATGCTCGAAGTGGCGTATAACACTCAGCAATTATTTTCACTCGCTAAGCCGCTATATCTGTTTAGCACTTATCAATACGCTAATCCGCTAAAAAACGTTTTACAAGGTAATGCCAGCGAGCATTTTAACCGTCAGGAAATTACGCTTGGTGTGAACTACTTTCCAAGCGCAAATTTGGTACTAAAAGCGCAGTACGCAGAACAAGATTTTCAACAAGCTGAAATAGATAACACTAACGGCTTTAGCTTAGCCATTGGTTATCAATTCGAACTTTAACTAGGTTTTTAATAAGAAGGAATGATTATGTCTATCAAAAAGACAGTGGTCGCATTAACTTTGTCATCATTATTTGTTGTCGGCTGTGGTTCAGGGAGCGGTTCGTCGTCAGATAATAATACAACACCGATTTCTACCGGCTTTAGCTATGATGCTACTGAGCTCATTACTAATATCACTAATGAAGTTATCGTTGCTGGTTATCAATCATTAAATGATCATGCACAAGCATTTCACCTTGCTACGGTAACCTTATTAAATGATCCCAGCCAAGAAAATTTACTGGCGGCGCAAAATGCATGGCGTGCTGTCCGTACTCCTTGGGAGCAAGGAGAATCTCACATTTTTGGACCTGTGGATGCGTTATCCATTGACCCTCACTTAGATACTTGGCCGTTAAATACCAGTGATTTACAAGCGTTACTTGAGCATCAGTCAGGTTTTAGCGCGAGCGAGCTCGTGAATTGGAATGACGATGTACAAGGCTTTCACACCATGGAATTTTTACTGTTTGGTGACGGCGTACAAAGCAATCAAAAAGCTATCGATGCATTAACGCCGTTGCAACAAGAATATTTAGTGGCATGTG
>JBNKXM010000143.1:0-5510 GCA_050300315.1 Thalassotalea sp.
TAGAATCTCAAGGTTTCCTTGATATTGAAACGCCAATACTTACTGCGGCAACGCCAGAAGGCGCGCGTGATTATTTGGTACCAAGTCGCACGCATAAAGGGCAATTTTTTGCTTTGCCTCAGTCACCACAATTATTTAAACAATTGTTGATGATGTCAGGCATGGAGCGTTATTACCAAATCGTAAAATGTTTCCGTGATGAAGACTTACGCGCCGATCGTCAGCCTGAATTTACGCAAATTGATATTGAAACTTCTTTCATGACCTCAGATCAGGTGATGGAAGTCACTGAAAATATGATCCGTGAATTGTTCCAAAAACTACTCAATGTAGATTTAGGGGAATTTCCACGAATGTCATATAGTGAAGCGATGACGCGTTTTGGCTCTGATAAGCCAGACTTGCGTAACCCACTCGAAATTATTGATGTTGCCGACATTTTAAAAGATGTTGAATTTAAAGTGTTCTCAGGGCCGGCAAACGATGAAAAAGGTCGCGTTGCTGTGATCAATGTTCCACAAGGCGCTAGTCAGTTTTCTCGTAAAAACATTGATGATTTAACCAAGTTTGTTGGTATTTACGGCGCTAAAGGTATGCCGTGGTTAAAAGTCAATGATCGCGATGCAGGCGCCGAAGGCTTACAATCACCGATTTTAAAATTCTTAACCGAAGATGCAATTAATGGCTTATTAGATAGAACTAATGCACAAACTGGCGACATTATTTTCTTTGGTGCTGACAGCTACAACGTAGTGACTGAAGCACTAGGGGCATTACGCTTGAAACTAGGTGAAGAGTTAGGCTTAGTGAGTGATGAGTGGAAACCGTTATGGGTAGTCGACTTCCCAATGTTTGAAGAAATTGACGGCCATATGCATGCACTTCATCATCCATTTACCGCGCCAACTAACTTAACTGCACAAGAATTAGAAGCTAACCCTGTTGGTGCATTATCAAATGCCTATGACATGGTATTAAATGGTTGTGAGTTAGGTGGTGGTTCGGTACGTATTCACGACCAAGCGATGCAAGCAGCCGTGTTTAGGATCTTAGGTATTAGTGATGAAGAAGCACAAGAAAAATTTGGCTTCTTGCTTGAAGCACTACAATACGGTGCACCACCACATGCCGGTCTTGCATTTGGTTTAGACCGTTTAGTGATGTTAATGACAGGTGCAAGCTCAATCCGTGATGTTATGGCGTTCCCTAAAACAACGACTGCGGCATGTCCGTTAACTAATGCGCCTGGCCAAGCAAACCCTGCACAATTAGTTGAGCTAGGTATACAAACTATTAGCCAAGACGAAGCAAAAGCTTAATTATTTTTGTTGAATTGCTGGTTAAAACAGTAAAAACTACAACGCAGCTAACGAATGTTTAGCTGCGTTTTTTTATTGCGATAAAACTGAATAAGCACATTGTTGTCAGTCCAATGTGTCGTTAAAAATTGAAAATTAAGAAGAATCATCGTTGAATATCATTTTAGGCATAGATCCCGGTTCACGTTTGACAGGGTATGGTGTGATAAAACAAGAAGGTCGCAAGCTTAGTTACTTAGGTAGCGGTTGCATTAAAGCGATCGCGGCTGGTGATGATTTGGGCGATCGATTACAAACCATCTTTGCTGGCGTGTCCGAATTGATCCTGCAGTTTCAGCCCACCATGTTTGCGGTTGAACAAGTGTTTATGGGAGTCAATCCCGGTGGAGCACTTAAACTCGGGCAAGCACGCGGCGCCGCAATTGTTGCAGCGACCAGCAAAGGGCTCGCCATCGCTGAATACTCTGCTAGGCAAATTAAGCAATCCGTTGTTGGCACTGGTGCTGCTGATAAAACACAAGTGCAGCACATGGTAAAATCTATCTTAAAATTACCTGCAACACCACAAGCAGATGCAGCGGATGCCTTAGCGGTGGCATTGTGCCATGCACATAGTCATGATTCGCTGGCGAAAATGTCAGGACAAGCAACAAAAACAGTGCGTCGACGCCTTCGATAGTCGTGGTTGTTAAGTTAAAATAGTCCGACTAAAATCTCCTTTACTGTATAAATGTATAGTGTTATTGTGGCGTCATATTAACAATAGCAAGGGAACTTATTTTGATTGGTCGATTACGCGGCACGCTGGTAGAAAAACTTCCCCCAGAAATTTTAATCGAATGTGGTGGTATTGGTTACGAAGTAACGATGCCAATGACCAGTATTTATGCTTTACCCGATGTTGAGCAACAAGCGATTATCTATACGCACTTTGTCGTTCGAGAAGATGCTCAGCTACTTTATGGCTTCGCTAATAAAGTTGAACGTAAATTGTTTCGACTGTTAATCAAAGTCAATGGTGTAGGGCCTAAATTAGCTTTAGCGATCCTATCGAGTATGTCAGCCGATCAATTTGTTAGCTGTGTCGTCCATGATGATCTCACGACGATAGTGAAAATCCCAGGTGTTGGTAAAAAAACCGCAGAACGTTTACTGATTGAAATGCGCGACCGATTAAAAGATTGGTACAATGATATAGATACCTCGGCAACGGGCGCTATGCCACTTGAGCTAATGGCTGAAAATACTTTTGTTAACAATGCCAAAGGCGATGCCGTTAACGCGTTAGTTTCATTAGGTTATTCGCAGAGTCAGGCGGATAAAGCGGTAAAAGCGATATTTGCTACCGGCATGACCAGTGAAGACTTGATCCGCGACGCGTTAAAAGCGATGTTATAAAATAATTTAATAGATAAAACGAGTATATTGATGATAGAAGCTGATCGTTTGATCCAACCTGTAGCAACCATTGAAGACGAAAGTGTTGATCGTGCAATTCGTCCGAAAATGTTGGCCGATTACACTGGTCAAGATCACGTAAAAACGCAGATGGAAATTTTCATCGAAGCGGCGAGAAAAAGAGCCGAGCCATTAGATCATCTGTTAATTTTTGGCCCGCCTGGTTTAGGTAAAACCACATTAGCCAATATTGTTGCTAATGAAATGGGAGTGAACATTCGTACCACCTCAGGGCCGGTATTAGAAAAAGCGGGTGATCTGGCGGCCTTGCTCACTAACTTGGAAGAAAACGACGTACTATTTATTGATGAAATTCATCGTTTAAGCCCAGTAGTGGAAGAAGTGCTTTATCCTGCCATGGAAGATTATCAATTAGATATCATGATAGGTGAAGGGCCAGCTGCTCGCTCGATTAAACTCGATTTACCGCCGTTTACCCTCATTGGCGCAACCACCCGTGCTGGTGCATTAACCTCACCACTGAGGGATCGCTTTGGTATTGTTCAGCGTTTAGAGTTTTATAACACCCGAGATTTAACCGATATTGTCAGTCGCTCTGCTCATTTTCTTAATCTTGCTATTTCACAAGACGGAGCATTTGAAATTGCCAAACGCTCACGAGGAACCCCAAGAATAGCTAATCGACTGCTGCGCAGGGTGCGCGATTATGCCGATGTTAAAACTGAAGGCAATGTCTGCCAAGATACCGCGGCGAGTGCATTAGATATGCTGGAAGTCGATCATGAAGGCTTTGATATCATGGATAGAAAGTTACTACAGGCTATTATCGAGAAATTTATCGGTGGTCCTGTTGGTTTAGATAATCTAGCGGCGGCAATTGGTGAAGAACGTGAAACTATCGAAGATGTACTCGAACCATTTTTGATCCAACAAGGCTTTTTACAACGCACGCCTCGAGGCAGAATTGCAACAGAAAGGGCGTATCAACATTTTGGTTTAACCAAGTCATAACGCTATTTCCTTGGCTATTTGCTGAAATTTAGCCAAAAAAAAGCCCGCTCAAAGTGAGCGGGCCAACTTAATCTCAAGTTGCTAGAAGGAATTTGTATTCCAGGAAATATGTCAGAGAAATAAAGAGAGCAATCAATCTATTTCAAAAAATCTCCGGCTATGTAAAACGTCAGGGGTAATTCAGTTTCACTTGCGCTAGCTCAGAAAACATGTGTATTTTAAGTGATTACTCTAATTGTTGACAAACTAAAAAAATTTGATGTTCGCATTAGAAAAACTAATGAATAAGCCGTTATGCTCACTAAGGTTGTTTACCGGTGAATTGTTTCTCAATTGTTGCTAAGCAAGATATTACAAAAATCTTGCGATCAGTTTGTTTAAACACTTGTTAGTTACCCGTTTTATCTATTACTATACTGAGCAAAAATTCTTATTAAAAAGCCATAGATAAATTAATGTCACTGCCTACAAAACAATATCAACTAAGAGTGTTTTACGAAGATACAGATGCGGGCGGCGTTGTTTATTATGCTAACTACCTGAAATTTTGTGAGCGGGCTCGAACTGAGTGGCTTAGAAGTCTTGGTATTAATCAATCGTATTTTTTAGAACAAAATTGCGGTTTCGTGGTCAGAAAGACTGCAATGGATAACTTGGCTTCGGCAAAATTGGATGATTTACTTACGGTTACATCAACAATTAGTGAAATAAAACGCGCTAGTCTACGGTTTACTCAAACTGTCAGCAATGAACAACAGGTTGTTTTATGCACGGTTGAAGTGCTTGTCGCGTATGTCGATCTACAACGCGCTAAGCCATGTGCTATCCCCAACACTATATTAGGAGCATTAAAAGGTGTCAGCTGAAATTTCGTTTTTGGATTTATTTTTACAAGCTAGTTTATTAGTTAAGGCAGTGATGTTAACGCTGTTGGGATTTTCAATAGCTTGTTGGACAATGATCTTTCAACGTCGAAAAGTGTTACGTAATGCGAGAGAGCAATTACAACATTTTGAAGATAAATTCTGGAGCGGTGCCGATCTTAGTAAGCTCTATGCTGAAGTATCAGCAAAAAGCCATATCTTTGGTATCGAAAGCCTGTTTTTAGCGGGATTTAAAGAATTCGCTCGCTTGCGTAAAAGTAATATTAGTTCACCGCAAATGGTGGTTGATGGTACTCATCGAGCAATGCGTGTTGCATTATCAAGAGAAGTGGATGAATTAGAGACTCACCTACCTTTTATGGCAACCGTTGGGTCGATTAGCCCTTACATAGGTTTATTTGGTACGGTTTGGGGCATCATGAATTCGTTTATTGCGCTCGGTGCGCAAGAGCAGGCGACATTAGCACAAGTAGCTCCTGGTATTGCCGAAGCCTTGATTGCAACCGCGATGGGCTTGTTTGCTGCGATCCCTGCGGTGATGGCGTACAACCGTTTCACTCATCACGTTGAAAAACTAGAAAATAGCTACGGTAATTTTATGGAAGAGTTTGCCAGTATTTTACATCGTCAATCGGCAGGTGAGCAACAAAGGTAGGTAAGACATATATGTATACTCGAGTCAGACGTCGCAAAGTCGCGGAAATAAACGTCGTACCTTATATCGATGTAATGCTAGTGCTATTGATCATTTTTATGGTCACAGCACCTTTGATCACTCAAGGGGTTAAAGTAGATCTACCTAAAGCTGACGCTGAACCTTTAAGTAAAGACAGCAAACCGCCGTTAGTGGCATCGGTTGACGCTAATGGTCAATACT
>JBNKXM010000144.1:0-5478 GCA_050300315.1 Thalassotalea sp.
CATTGGCGACAATAGCACTTCCTGTTTGACTTATCGCGCCAGCTATTGCCCAGTTATTAGAACCAGGAAATTGTTCGCTGGCGTAATCACTTTCGCTTGATGCTGATGGATCGTTCTCGGTAACTGTTGCACTCGCACTTGCTGAGGGCCAAACGCTCGTTGGCATAGCCGAAGGTGAATATTGACTGCCGTCGATGGCGGCATCCCATTGGCTACCTTTAGGGTTTAAAAATGCGAATACGGAAGGGCTGAACGTCTGTTTAAGTAATCCTAAGGTACGTTCTCGCTCACCTGCTTTGTATTGCAGATCTAAGTACATACTTAACACTGTGAGCACTGAGTCTTCTTCTTGCCACTCAACAGGTTCTTGCCGTAATAGCAGGTATTCAAATGGCATAGCACTTAAACTGTGTAACCCTTCATTAACTCCTGTAGTGTACGCTTTTAGTAATGCTAATTGTGATGCTGGCAATTGCTTGATAATTGCCTCTGCTCTTTGTCTAAACCTGTGCAGGCGTATAGATTTGTCATAATCGAGAGCGGCGTTACCAAATAAACTCGATAGTTCGCCAGCGGCATTTCGCCGTAATAAATCCATTTGAAAAAAGCGCTCTTGTGCATGAATAAAACCAGTTGCGGCTGCGATATCTAGACGATTTTCTCCTTTTATCGTTGGAATACCTTGCTGGTCACGCTCTATGGTAACACTGTTTTCAAGGCCGAAAATCGTTACTTTACCATCGAGTATAGGCAGCGCACTTTGGACTTGGCTATAGATCCAAGTGAAAAGCATGGCTGCAACTAGTAGGGAAATAAGTCCAATGCTGATCAGGATTTTTTTTATATTATTCATCTCATCAAATCATGCGCTGTGTTAGTCGCTTGAGAGTAACTCAAAAGGTAGGGCACCACAAATACCTAAGGCAATTGTTGTAAATACGTAAAGGCCTAACTGATTGATTTGTAAATTATAGTTTGGCTAAGCTGTTATATTTTTATTTATTGTATAGTAAGTGCACATTTATCAGTGTTAATAATGTTGGAAAATTAAATAGCCAAGCGATTACAGTCTGTGTCAAGATTCATTACTCGTTACATTTGTACATTTGAATATTACAAATCGTATTGTTACCTTGCACTTACATAACAACGTTTAATTAGCCAATCATGTCAATTGTTAGCCCTTGGAGACAAGATTTTCCGATATTTTCATCTCATGCCCATCCTAATCTATGTTATTTAGATACCGCGGCTACTTGTTTAACACCTAAACATGTCGCTGATGCGATGTTTCACTATCAATGCTTTTCTCACGCTAATAGTCATAAAGGCTTATATCAATTAAGTGCCAATGTGACCGAAAAGGTGGAACAAGCCAGAGAAACTGTTGCTAATTTTATTGGCGCTAGTGGTGGCAAGCATATTGCGTTTAATTCAGGTACTACCGAAGCGCTTAATTTAGTTGCCTATAGTTTTGTTGAACCTTTGCTACAAGAGGCTAACAACAAAAATGAACAGTGCAATATTGTGATCACTGCTGCTGAACATCATGCCAATTTATTACCTTGGCAACATCTGGCACAGCAATATGATGCAGAGTTGCGCGTCGCACCATTAACCAAAGAAGGTATTGTTGATTTAGCCAAGTTAACTAACTTATTAGATCGACATACTAAAATTTTAGCATTTACCCATTGCTCTAATGTGCTTGGCAGGTTTAATCCGGTTGACAGTATTTGTCGTTTAGCAAAAAGCAAAAAAATTCCGACTGTGATTGATGGTGCACAGGCGGTTGCTCGTGGTGGCGTTAATGTTAATGCAATAGATTGTGACTTTTATGTCTTTTCAGCTCATAAAATTTACGGGCCAACAGGATGTGGTGTTTTATACGCTAAAGGCGATCATTTTGAAAATATGAGACCTTATCAACTGGGTGGCGGCATGATTAATCATGTTAATTATCGTGAAAGTAGCTACATTGATGGGCCATTAAAGTTCGAGCCTGGCTCTCACAATGTCGCTAGTATAGTGGGGTTAGTGGAAGCGATAGAATATTTGCATGACTTGTCTTGGGCTGACATTAATAAATACTTAGATAATCTGTCGTTATATTTACACAAAGCCTTGGCTGAGCTACCTTATTNTCAGCCTATGCTTGATCTTGGTGTCGATTTTAATGGTTTAGTCAATGCTAAGAAATTACCGTCGCTGGTGAGCTTTCAATTAGCTAATGTACATTGTCACGACGTTGCTAGCTTACTTGATAGTGAAAATATTGCCGTTAGAGCAGGCCATCATTGTGCACAGCCATTGCATGCAACATTAGGTGTTAAGGCAACTATTCGCGCTTCACTTGGTTTATATAATGACTATTCTGATGTTGAACGATTGATAGCAGGCTTAGACCATTCTTTTCAACTGATGGCGGTATAACAACTTTTATTGACGAGTGATCGATGATTAGCCAACCACACAAAGTAGTAGTTCAGACTGATAATGAGCATCAGTTATACCAACAAGCGATGCTTAACCATCATAAATTCCCCGTCGGTTTTGAGCGTAAAATCTTGGTGACCCATAGTGCAAATGGCGTAAACCCAGCCTGTGGCGATGAAATCGTCATGCAGCTTGAGCTAGCCGATGAGCGATTACAAGCACTGGCATTTCATGGCGATAGCTGTGCGATATGCCGAGCTTCTGCTTCTATGCTCTGTCAGCATTTATCTGACTATTCCATTGATGAGGCGTTAGCGTTAACAAATCAAATTATTGTTGCTGTGCAAGATAATGTCGCATTGATTGGTCAGTTGTCAGCGAACTTTGCGCCGTTAATGTCAGTACAAAAATTTCCTGTACGAAAACAATGTGCTTTGCTACCTTGGCAAACACTACAGAAAGCCTTAGCTCGTTAATTGATAATTGTTGCGTTGCAATAGAGAAGACCATGCAGGAAAATTGGCACCAACTGATAAAGTGTTTTGATAAAACTCAAGATTATGTGTTAGCAACGATAGTTGCAACCAGAGGTTCTACCTACCGTAAAGTCGGTACTATGATGCTGATAGATGACCAAGGAAAATGCACTGGCTTATTAAGTGGTGGTTGCTTGGAAGCCGACATTAGCTTACACGCACAAACCGTGCTCTCGACACAGCAAAATAAATTATTAACCTACGATCTAAAAGCTGACGCCGATTTATTGTGGGGCTTAGGATTAGGCTGTGAAGGGGCAATCGATATTTTGTTGCAGCCGTTAACTCGAGAAAATAATCATTTAGCGTTTGCTGAGCTAATTGCTTCAATAACAGACGGTCAGTCTGGTTATTATTGTCAGTATTTAAACGTGCGAGAAGATGCTCGCGGCTATTTTTTCCAACATGAGATCATTAGTGCTGAGGATATCCTTGCTCATTTGCCAATCGAGCGGGCAAACGTTGATGTCGAGCAATGGCTAATTACCCCAATCACCCCTATTTTCTCGATTTTATTATGTGGTGCAGGGCCCGATGCGGTGCCAGTTGTTGATATGGCATCTCAATTAGGTTGGCATATTACACTGCAAGATCATCGACAAGAGCATTTACAACAAGGTCATTTTTCTGCTTGTTACGCCAAACGAAAACTTCGTGCAGAAAATGCAACATCTGATGACTTCAACGGTTTTGATGGTGTGATCATCATGACGCATAATCTGCTTAACGATGGCTTGTTACTAAAACAAGCACTTAAGGCCGAGGTTGGCTACATTGGTTTGCTAGGGCCTGCAGGTCGTCGGGATAAGTTATTGAATGAATTGTCGTTAACCGCGTCTGATGTGCAAAATCAAGTGTTTGGCCCTATTGGTCTCGATTTAGGTGGTCGAAGTCCACAAGCCATCGCATTATCAATATGTGCACAAATTCAACAATATATTAGCCAGCAGTATCAACAAAAACATTTTAAATCATGGCGTTGTTAATTTTATGTCGTTAGCGATAATTGTGCTTGCTGCTGGATGTTCGGCGCGTTTGGGCCAGCCTAAACAGTTGATTAATTATCATCATCAGACATTAGTTGAACGGCAATTACAATTAGCGTTACGGATAAGTTCAAATGTTAGCTGCGTGCTCGGGTTTGATGCACAGCGCATCCAACAAAAAATTGCTCATTTAGATGTGAAGGTAGTCGAAAACCAGCAATGGCAACAAGGACTGGCATCATCTATTGCGTGCGGGGTTAATCATGTTGCAGATGATTGTGAAGCGGTGATGTTATTGCTCGTTGATCAATGGCAATTACAAGTGGCCGATTTGCAAAAATTAACGGCTCAGTGGTGTAAAAATCCCCAAACTATTGTCGCCACTTCTGCCGAGCATTTAAAAGCGTTTGGCCCGCCGGTTATTTTTCCACAAGCATATTTTAAACAGTTAGCGTCTTTGCAGCAGGGACAAGGAGCGAAATCTTTGCTCAAACAATACCAAGATAAGGTGATTTTTGTTGCGATGGAAAGCGCTTTTGTCGATTTAGATACACCAGAGCAATTAGCGCACTTTAGGCACTATGTTAACGACAATTAACTTGCTAAAATCTGCGTTATTAGCAGTCATAAGTGGATAACGTAAAATGGCATCTTTACAAGAGCAATTATTAAAAGCTGGCTTGACCACCAAGCAGAAGGCACGACAAGCCAATACTGATAAACGGAAAAAGAATAAACAAAAGCGTAGTGGCGTTAACGTTGAGATCAGTTTACAAGAGCAAGTTAAGCAAGAATTAGCGCAAGCGCAACAAGAAAAACAGGCGAAAGATGCGGCATTAAATGCACAAAAACAGCAGCAACTTGCTGAGAAAGAGCAACAATTACGCATCCAGCAAATTTTACAACATCATCAAATAAAAGACACAAATGGCGAGTCTGAATATAACTATACATTTGATAATAAAGTGAAAAAACTTTATATCAATGAAATGACACGAAAAGCGTTAGCCAATGGACGATTAGCCTTATGTGGCCAAAATGACACTACCTACATAGTAACTAAAGAAACTGCCGAAAAGCTTGCTGAACTAGACAGTAAAGTGATCTTGCTACAAAATGATAAAGTAGCCGATCAGCAAATGGATGAAGACGATCCATATGCAGCTTACCAGATTCCAGATGATTTAATGTGGTAGTAACGCCTATTCCGGCAACAATTAACAAGCGATTATTGATAGCCTCAGTAGTCGCTTTTTTCATTGTGCATAAATTTACGGGACATCATTTCTAATTTTACAGCGTATGATGCTGAAAACATGAGCCTCACACCATTATTAGTTTAAAAAAACAAACTACATTTATCACGATATTACTTTCGTTATTGTTTTTGGCATTCGCGATAATTGGATTATTACTAACCAAATTAACGGCTTTAATTATATATTAATATGGGTTTAAAACCACAAAATACTATAAACATAAAGAATAAAAAAGCGTGGTTCGAATATGAGATTCTTGAG
>JBNKXM010000145.1:0-5462 GCA_050300315.1 Thalassotalea sp.
GGAGTATCAAGAACCTGATATCGCCGACCATTGATTGTTGAATGACCACGCGAGACTTCAACCGAGGTACCGGGATAATTCGATACGGTCGTATACGCTCCGGTCAGAGCGTTAAAAAGCAAGTTTCCTGAGCTAGGAGTGATCACCGATGTTGCGCTTGATCCATTCACTACTCATGGGCAGGATGGCATTATTGGTGAACATGGTAAAGATGAAGGCTATGTATTAAATGATGTCACTAAGGAAATTTTAGTGAAACAAGCCTTGTCTCATGCCGAGGCTGGGGCTGATGTTGTTGCGCCGTCCGACATGATGGATGGTCGTATCGGCGACATTCGCCAAGCGTTAGAAGAGCACGGTTTTGTCAATACCCGTATTTTGGCCTATTCAGCAAAATATGCCTCAAATTATTATGGCCCATTTCGTGATGCGGTGGGTTCTGCAAGCAATATTAAAGGCGGCAATAAGTATTCTTATCAGATGGATCCCGCCAATAGTGATGAAGCCTTGCATGAAATTGCCCAAGATATTTATGAAGGGGCAGATATGGTTATGGTTAAGCCAGGTATGCCATATTTAGACATTGTTCGCCGAGTAAAAGATGAATTTAAAGTGCCAACCTATGCATATCAGGTGAGTGGTGAATATGCCATGCATATGGCCGCGATTCAAAATGGCTGGTTAGCGGAAAAACCTTGCGTTATGGAAGGATTGTTGGCGTTTAAACGCGCAGGTGCAGACGGCATCTTAACGTATTTTGCAAAACAGGTAGCTCGCTGGTTACAAGAAGACGCAAAGTAGTTATTGCGAAATGACGAACAATAAAACTCAAGCCTTAGTAGCACTGCACGGCGCAGTGTTACTGTTTGCCTTATCTGGATTATTTGCTAAATGGTTAACAATACCGGCGAGTCATATTGTTTTTGGTCGCGCATTATTTTGTGCGATCAGTCTGGCAATTTTTATTTTACTGATTAAAAAGCAATCATTGAAATGCCAGCCAAAAATGTTGCTTGCCTTGGCGGTTACCGGCGCAATTCTGGCGTTTCATTGGGGCAGCTTTTTTCAGGCGATTCAAATTTCTTCGGTTGCCATTGGTTTGATCACGTTTGCCAGTTTTCCTATTTTTGTAAGTTTTCTCGAACCAGTATTTTTTAACGAAAAATTTCATTATCAGGCGCTATTGCAAGCGGCGTTAACTTTGCTGGGGATCTACTTGGTTCTACCTTTGGATAACCAAAACAATGGCATTGTCTTAGGTGCATTATGGGGGATAGCATCGGCATTTTCATTTGCGGTGTTAACCTTAGTTAATCGCAAGTTTGTTAGTCAAATATCGGCAAAGAACGTCGCATTTTACCAAAATAGTTTCGCGACACTTTTTCTGTTGCCGATTGTTGTGGTGGTACCAGTTACAATTTCCCAGACACAAATTGGCGTTTTAATTATTTTAGGGGTTGTTTTTACCGCATTTGCTCATAGCCTGTTTAACCACTCTTTAAAGACACTTAAGGCGCAAATTGCCAGTATTGCGGTAAGTTTAGAGCCTATTTATGGTATTATCGCAGCGTATTTACTGCTAGAGGAAGCAATTACTTTACGCATGGTTATTGGCGGCGCCATAGTGTTAATGACTAATGTATGGGCATCGAACAATCATTAGCACAGTGTGCGCTATCATCACAATAAATCGAAAGTCCTAAGCTAAATGCTTGTAAATGCTGATGCTCTTGTTGCAACTCGTCCGCGATTAACGGATGTTGACTCAACCACTGTTGCGGTAAGCATAGCTGGATAATATTGCCGCTAATGCTTGCATGATAATTCGGCAATACGTCATCTTTTCTGCGTCGGCATAAGATCACCGCTAAGCGGATGATGGCTAATAAGCGTTGAGCATTTTGTTGATCACATACGGATTGTTCGATCAATTTACTGTCAATATCACCCTTGTAGAGTTTGACTAAGACTTTAAGTAGTTGTCTGTCGGTCTGATCAAAGCCTGGAAGTTCCGCATTTTCAATAATATAAGCACTATGTTTTTGATGATGCTTAAACTCTAAAAGCAAACCGATTTCATGGAGTTGGCAACTGGCTAGCAATAATTGATAACCATTATCTTTTTTTAGCTGCCATGCGCAGGAAAAGCTATCAAATAAACTAATTGCCTGATTCATTACGTTATCCGCATGGTGTTGGTCAACGTGATAGCGTTGCATTAGAGAGTTTATCGTGCGTTGACGAATATTAATTTTTGCATCGTGAGGCAACATCTCGTACAGCAATCCTTCGCGCAAAGCGCCACTGGATAGTTGTAGTGTTTCGATAGCAAAGCTTTCAAAAATAGCGATCAAAATGGCTAGGCCACTGGCAATAACTGGGGTTCTTTCACTAGATAGTCCGGCCAGTTTGATATTATCGACTGAGCCACAGTCAATGAGTTGCTGTTTAACGTCATCCAAATACGTTTTACTGATAAACGTCGGTAAATGATGATAGGTTAGCATTTCTGCTAGGGCTTGCATGGTACCCGAGCCACCGAGTACTGTTTGCCAGCCAATTTGACGATAACTTTCAACAAGTGGTGAAAGTAGTGTTTTGGCGGCACGAATAGCATGTGAAAAATTCTCAGTAGTGATTTTTCCATCATTAAAGAATTGCTTATTAAAAGTGACACACCCCATGGCTAAACTGGTGACTTTTTTTGCTTTTAGTCCCGTGCCGACTATGAGTTCGGTACTGGCGCCACCGATATCAACCACGAAACGTTTATTGTCACAAACATTGGTATGCGCCACGCCTTGATAGATATATTCGGCTTCTTGTTCACCAGATAATAACGTGACTTTTTGCCCTAAAACTTGATGGGCACGCGCAAGAAAATCATCTCTGTTTTCGGCAAGCCTTACTGTTGCTGTTGCAACTATGCGAATGTTATCGGTTGGAATGTCTTGTAAACGTTCAGCAAAAAAGCTTAAGCATTCTAATCCTCGAGCCATAGCTTGTTCACTGAGTTGATTATTGCTATCGAGCCCGGATGCCAGACGTACTTTACGTTTTACTTTGTCGACAACTTGCACGCTATCGGCAAGCTGTCGAGTGATCAACATATGGAAACTATTCGACCCAAGATCAATAACCGCGTATAAAGGCGAACTAAAGGCATGGTAATCTGACATCGACGTATTCCAATTTAACCTAGTTTAACGGTAGCTACGGTTACCACTAGGTTTTCCTCGATTTGACCCACCGGTATTTGGTCGATGACGACGTTTTATCGGTTTAGGCTTAGGGAAATCGGTGATAAGCGCATCGTGATCATATTTACTCACTGGCAATGGATGCTGAATATAATTTTCGATAGCCGGTAAGTTAAAAACGTACTCTTCACAGGCAAAGCTAATCGCGTGCCCCGTAGCGCCTGCACGACCTGTTCTACCGATGCGATGTACATAATCTTCACAATCGTCAGGTAAGTCATAGTTAAAAACGTGAGTAACCTGAGGAATATGTAAGCCACGAGCCGCAACATCTGTTGCCACTAATACGTCGAGTTCACCCGTGGTAAACTGTTCTAAAATTTTCAGGCGTTTTTTCTGGATCACATCACCAGTTAACAAGCCAACGCGTACGTTATCTGCGGCAAGATGAGAATAAACCTTTTCGCAACTGTGCTTGGTATTAGCAAAAATAATGGCTTTGTCTGGCCACTCTTCTTCAATCAAGGTTTGTAGTAAGTTCATTTTATCTTCGTTTGAAGGATAAAATAATTCTTCAGAGATGCGGATATTGGTTTTTTGGTCCGGTTCGACTTCGATACTAACGGGATCATTCATGTGCTCAAACGCGAGTTCTTTGACACGAAACGATAAGGTTGCTGAAAACAACATGCTGAGTCGATCTTTTGCGGCAGGCATATGACGGAACATGTAACGAATGTCTTTAATAAAGCCGAGATCAAACATTCTGTCAGCTTCGTCGAGCACGACTACTTCGATATGATTGAGGTGATAGACCCCTTGTTTCATATAATCGATGAGCCTGCCACAGGTACCGATCAAAATGTCGACGCCCTGTTCAAGTTGCTGACGTTGACTTTCGTAACCTTCGCCACCATATACTATACCAAGGCGTAACTTAGTACTTTTGGCCATTTCAAGCGCGTCGCGGTGAATTTGTATCGCAAGCTCACGAGTCGGCGCCATAATGAGGGCGCGCGGTTGTGTTTTCGATTGCGACGGCTTTTGCAGTAAGTGATGGAAGGTCGCAGCTAAAAATGCGATGGTTTTACCTTCACCTGTTTGGGCTTGTCCAGCAATGTCTTTTCCTTGAAGTAAACTAGGTAAAGATTTTGCCTGGATAGAAGTGCATTGTGTAAAGCCCATGGCATTTAATCCCGTTACCACTTCTGGTGCTAGGTTAAGCTCTGTGAACTTTGTATCTGTTAAGTGTGTTTTATTCATGGTGCTAGCTTAACAGGTTACGTGGTTAATAAAAAATAGTATCTAATATATAGCGTAAAATTCGGTTAAAAAGTGAAAAAAATCACAGCAAAAGTGTGTAACTGGTTTATATTTTATTTTAGACGATATTAATTTATAAGAATTGCAGACAATATTGGTAATTCAATTTGATGTGGGTATAATCCCGAACAGTTTGGCTAAGAGTGCCACGATTAACGGAGAGAAAAATGAGCGATAAAATTGTTCAGTTATCAGATGACAGCTTTGAAGCTGATGTATTAAATGCATCTGGTCTAGTTTTAGTTGATTTTTGGGCTGAATGGTGTGGTCCATGTAAAATGATTGCCCCTTTGTTAAATGACATCGCTGAAGAATATGCGGGTCAAGTAACCGTTGGTAAATTGAATATCGATCAAAATGATGCGACACCGCCTAAATATGGTATTCGTGGTATTCCAACATTACTATTATTTAAAGATGGTGCGGTTGCCGATACGAAAGTAGGCGCATTGTCAAAAACTCAATTAAAAGAGTTTATTGATAACAATTTATAGTAATTGAAAGGCTCAAATATTGAGCCTTTTTGTTTTTAATCAAGTTAGTAAAAT
The DNA here is from genome assembly GCA_050300315.1 of Thalassotalea sp. Taxonomy (GTDB): domain Bacteria; phylum Pseudomonadota; class Gammaproteobacteria; order Enterobacterales; family Alteromonadaceae; genus JBNKXM01. The sequence continues at coordinate 5,072 of JBNKXM010000145.1, forward strand.
TTTGTTACTTTACGAACTGATTATTTAATGCTAACTTTAACAACCAACAGAAAGTAATATTTCAAGCCCATACTCAACTCGTTACACTGCCTTGTTGGCAATTTCAAAATTCAAATAGCGTAAAAAACCCTAAGAACCTCAATATGAATCTTACCGAACTCAAAGAAAAATCCATTAGCGAACTTATACAGTTAGCTGAATCAATGAAACTTGAACATCTTGCTCGTAATCGCAAACAAGATATTATTTTTGCTATTTTAAAAGCCCATGCGAAAAGTGGAGAAGACATTTTCGGTGGTGGTGTTTTAGAAATATTGCAAGACGGCTTTGGCTTTTTACGTTCTGCAGACTCATCATACTTGGCAGGACCAGATGATATTTATGTCTCACC
>JBNKXM010000146.1:0-5448 GCA_050300315.1 Thalassotalea sp.
TTATATGCAGCGTTATTGATTTTGACAAGGGAGTAACCATTCTCTGTAATCAATGCCTTGCCTCTAAGCCTTTTGAATCTCGCTAAATGCTCAATTATTTAATCAACTTGGTATAAGTGGCAATAATTCACTTAGCATTGAGCTATTTTTAACTTGTGTATGATGTTGTTTTACAAATCATCAAAAATAGTTAAGAGAGATAACAGAAGATATTTATTTATGCAAAACGTGAACGTGCATCTTTAACTTAACGATATGTTTAGGTTAAAAGAGAAGTCCATGAATTCTTTGATAAATAATGGTACCCGGGGCCGGACTTGAACCGGCACGCTGTTACCAGCGAGGGATTTTAAATCCCTTGTGTCTACCAATTCCACCACCCGGGCATAAGGGAAGTTTTTTTATAGTAGGTATTGGTTTGACCTACTTTCTCACTAGCGAACCAATGAAAATTGGAGCGGCTAACGAGACTCGAACTCGTGACATTCACGTTGGCAACGTGATGCTCTACCAACTGAGCTACAGCCGCTTCATCTGTTGACTCCCTGTCAACTGGTGGTGCATTCTACATTGAAAAATGTACGAGTCAACCCTTTAATTTCATTTTTGTTTCAAGTGGTTAAAAAGCGTCTAAAATGATGTTTTTTTGACTTAAAACCTAGCTATTCATCAATAAATTTGATGAAATTTTATCCTTTTAATTCTGGCCAAGCCGCCTTGAAATAGATAAGCATAGTCCAAACCGTTAAAATTGTTGCAACAAAATAAAATGCATAAGCGGCAAACATTAATATTTGATAAGGGAAATTAAATAAAATTAACGGAATGTCATAATCGGGTTGCCAAATGAGCCCCATGATCCCTAACATTTGCGCTGCGGTTTTATATTTACCTAGTTGAGATACTGCGACAACATCTCTTTTACCGCGTGAAGACATAAATTCACGCAATGCACTAATAAATATTTCTCTGGCTATCATGATCATGGCAGGAATTGCGATATACCAATGCTGATAATCTTCAGCAATCATAATAAGTGCAGCAGCTACCATCAATTTATCCGCTACTGGGTCAATAAACGCGCCAAACGACGAAGATTGATTGAGCCTTCGAGCTAAATAGCCGTCTAATGCGTCACTAATTGATGCTAACCAAAAAACCGCAAAGGCACCGAAGTGATGCCATGAAACAGGTAAATAAAAAACAATAATAAAGATCGGGATTAAAATAATTCGAAATAAGGTTATTTGATTTGGGATAGTCCACATAAGATTCACACTACATTATTCATATATCGTTAATCTGTGTTCAACTAACTAAGTCAGTATACTCAGAACAACGATATAATATTTATAGCGCCATTCTACACAGATATTTCATTAATTGTCATGTAGTGCATCATAAATAGTTTGCGCTAACGCTAAACTTACTCCTGGCACCTTTTGTAACGTCGAAATATCCGCCTGAATCACTTCTTGCAGTCCCCCAAGGTATTTTAACAATGCTTGACGCTTTTTAGCGCCAATACCAGGAATGCTCTCTAATGTTGATTTTTTACTGACTTTTTGTCTTTTTGCGCGATGACCGGCAATAGCAAAGCGGTGCGACTCATCGCGAATATGCTGAACAAGGTGCAAAGCTGGTGATGTACCCGGTAATGAGATCAATTGATGACTGCCAGCGAGAATTAAGGTTTCTAAACCGGGTTTGCGAGACTCACCTTTAGCAACGCCGACGAGCAACGGGGTATTTTCATAATTACATTCGGCGAAAAACTGCTCAGCTTTGGCCAACTGCCCTTTGCCACCGTCAATAAACACAATATCAGGCATCTTTTCAAAAGAGGTTAACTTACCGTAACGTTTATTGAGCGCAAACGCCATCGCGGCATAGTCATCACCAGGGGTAATACCATGGACATTATAACGTCGATAATCACTTTTTAATGGCCCTTCTTGGTTAAACACCACGTTTGATGCAATGGTTTGTTGTCCCATGGTATGACTAATATCGAAACATTCAATACGGTGAATACCATTATTTAACTCAAACACCTCATTCAAGGCTGCAAATCGCGCTTGCATTGACTCTTTATGGCTGTTCTTAGTCACCAGTGCATTTTCGGCATTAGTGTTGGCTAATTTAATGTATTGCGCTCGTTCTGAGCGAACATTAGACGCCACTTTAACCTCATGCTGGCCGTGACTAGTTAACAGAGCAGTGATCTCGCTTAAATTATCCAGCGCAAACGGCAAAATTAATTCTTTCGGGATCTTGCCTGCTTTCAAATCAACACCAAAGTAATGTTGATTAATAAACGCTTCCATAACTTCTTGATCACTAGTATCACTAGGGATACTTGGAAAATAACTTTTACTACCTAAAATTTTATGATCACGAATAAATAGCAGATGAATACACACTTGTGATTTTTGGCGATAATAGCCAACCACATCCATTTCTGCTGCGATACCGCTAACAAACTGTTGTTGCTGTACTTTTCGTAATGTCGCGATTTGATCTCTAAGCTTTGCCGCTTTCTCAAACGCTAACGCTAGACTGGCTTGCTCCATTTCAACCACAAGCTGCTCGATAACTTCAGAGTTTTTGCCCTTTAGAAACAATTTGGCTAATGCGACCTGATGCTGATAATCGTCTGGTGAAATTTTATCAACGCAAGGCGCCGAACAGCGTCCTAACTGATACTGTAAGCATGGGCGGCTTCGCGCTCGATAATAACTGTCTTCGCACTGTCGAATAGGAAAAAGCTTTTGCATTAATCTTAAACTTTCCCAGACAGCACCAACGGTCGGATAAGGGCCAAAATAATCACCCTTCACTTTCTTACCGCCACGATGCAAACCTAACTTAGGGTGTTTATGATCGGTGATCAATAAATAAGGGTAAGACTTATCATCTCTTAATAAAATATTGTATTTAGGCTGATATTTTTTGATGTAGTTATTTTCTAATAACAGCGCCTCACCTTCGGTGTGGGTGACGGTGACATCGATGGCGCAAATTTGTGAAACTAACGCGCGGGTTTTGTTGCTACCAACATCTTTGCGAAAATAACTCGCTAAACGTTTTTTTAATTGTTTTGCTTTACCTACATAAATAACAGTTTGCTTATCGTCATACATACGATAAACCCCTGCTTGCTGTGAAACAGAGGCTAAAAATGCTTGGTGATCAAATACGTTACTTAGAGAGGACGACAAACTAATTGATTTACTAGAGTTTTTCTGTTTTTAACATACCATGTCGAATGGCAAGATGGGTAAGTTCAACGTCATTACTTACACCTAATTTTTCAAACATCCGATAACGATAACTATTAATAGTTTTCGTGCTCAATACCAACTGCTCTGAAATATCTGGCACTTTCTCGCCACGGGTTATCATCAGCATGATTTGTAGTTCACGCTCTGATAGTACGTTAAATGGATTTTCTTCGGCTGATTTAAATTGGCTCAATGCCATTTGCTGAGCAATTTCTGGGGTTAAATAACGTTGGCCACTATTAACGGCACGTATCGCATTAACCATTTCATCCGGACCTGCACCTTTCGTTAAATAACCAGCGGCACCAATTTGCATAACCTTAGTAGGGATAGGATCTTCACAATAAACGGTTAAGACAATCACTTTAACATCGGGCGCATAACGAATAATTTTTTTCGTTGCTTCAAGCCCACCTATGCCTGGCATGTTCATGTCCATCAACACAACATCAGGTTGCGTTTTTCGACAAAACTGAACAGCTTCTTCTCCTGTTTGAGCTTCTCCAATAACCTTCAGTCCCTTCACTTCATCCAGTATCTTACGAATACCTGTGCGAACCAACTCATGGTCATCTACTAACAAAACATTTATCAACGGAGTTTTACCTTTTATTTATCTATCTATGGTGAAACATATAGACTGTGATGACTGCTTAGAATATAGCGATTTCACCATGAACACAATCAAATTTAGAGAAAAGCAAAACAAAAAATGACGCTAAATATTTCTCTTAATTAGTTATAGATTATTTTTCTTAAGCCAGCTATTTAATAAACCAATTTGACCATTTTTATAAGCGGCATAGGTCAAACGCACCGCATTACTCAAAATAATACTGTCGTTCCAACCAGTCTGTTCAACAATCAATTGATAACATGCTCTAGCCTCTGGCGATAAATAACCGCGCATTTCTTGCTTACCCTTATCTTTTTGTCGCTCACGATAGCGTTTTTGCTTTTCAGCATTCGTTAATGGCTGTTTCTTTTTAGGTTTCAATTCATTATCTTGCATTTATTTCATCAAAATTCAGGTTATGCGTTACCATATTTTAACGATTATTTGTGATAGAACAAATAAATATTAAAAAATTAACTGTTCGGAGTTGTTTAGTGTACAGGTGTTCGCTAAAGTAGCGCCTTTAAATTTAGTGATAGAGTATTATTTTCCCATGGAACAAAAAAATTCGTTTTCAAAAGAAGAGTTAATTTTAGCTGGCACCACCGATTTTTTTGGTGAAGGTAACAGTAAATTACCTTCTGACAACATGTTAATGATGGATCGCATCAACCTTATTACTGAAGAAGGCGGATTATTTGATAAAGGCGAAATCATTGCTGAATTAGATATTACGCCTGATTTATGGTTTTTCGATTGTCACTTTAAAGGTGACCCTGTTATGCCAGGCTGTTTAGGCTTAGATGCTATGTGGCAACTCGTTGGATTTTTCTTAGCATGGGCAGGTGGTCCAGGTCGTGGTCGCGCATTAGGTGTTGGTGAAGTTAAATTTACCGGCCAAATATTACCAACGGCAAAGAAAGTTACCTACAAAATTAATTTAAAACGTGTGATCAAGCGTAAATTATTTATGGGGATTGCAGACGGCTCAGTGAGTGTTGATGGTAAAGAAATCTACACAGCAAAAGACTTAAAAGTGGGTTTATTTACTGATACTTCAGCATTTTAATCATTTTAGCGGTAAGTAAAAACAAAAAACGCGAGTCATAATATGATTCGCGTTTTTTATTATTTATTAATAACTCATTCTGTTGTCTTTGGATGCAACTTTTGGCTTTTAATGCCAAAGCGCATCCAAAACAGAGACTGTAAATTATCTAACGTGAGCTAACGCTTGTGTTGCCAACTCAGTAATTTTTTTCCAGTTTTTCTCAGCCACTATCTCATCAGACACTAACCAAGAGCCACCACAACACATCACGTTATTCAACGCTAAATAGTCTTTAATGTTATTTAGATTGATGCCACCTGTTGGGCAAAAACGAATATCAGGAAACGGCCCACCGATTGATTGTATTGCTTTCACGCCGCCAGATGCTTCTGCTGGGAAGAATTTAAAATGGTCATAACCATAATCGATACCATCCATTAACTCAGATATTGACGAGATCCCAGGGATCAACGCAATATTGCCTTCATTACCCGCTT
>JBNKXM010000147.1:0-5441 GCA_050300315.1 Thalassotalea sp.
CATATGCAGCCCTTTGTGATAGGTTACAATTTCCACTTTTTGTTCAAGGCGAAGCATCCCGTCATGACTTGTTGACACGTTTTGCCACAGAGAGCGAGTCAATCCTGTTTGCCGTAGCAAGTTTTTGGGAAGGGGTTGATGTTCGGGGCGACAAATTGACTTGCGTTATTATTGATAAGCTGCCATTTGCTTCACCCGATGATCCTATGTTGCAAGCGCGCAGTGAAGATGTTCGTCGCCAAGGTGGCGATCCTTTTAGTGAAATACAATTACCTCAAGCAGTTATTGCATTAAAGCAAGGGGTTGGACGATTAATTCGTGATGTCACCGACCAAGGTGTCATGGTAATATGTGACGATAGATTAGTGAATCGTCCTTACGGCCAAACATTTTTAAAAAGTTTGCCTGATATGCGCCGTAGTCGAGATATAGAAAAAGCCAGTGAGTTTTTACGCTCATTGCATGTAATGGATAGTGTAACCAATAATGCCTAAATATTTAGCAATTGATGCTTCAACTGAAGCGTGTTCGGTCGCCTTAATGGTTGATGAGCAAGTATTTCAAGAATTTGAATTGTGTCCTCAATCACACAGTTTAATGTTGTTGCCTATGGTTGATCGTTTATTAAAAAAAGCGGCTTGCCAACTCAGTGAACTAGATGGCTTAGTATTTGGACGTGGCCCAGGTAGTTTTACTGGTGTGCGCATTGGTGTCGGCGTAGCACAAGGGCTAGCATTTGCCGCCGATTTACCTGTTGTTGGGGTGTCAACTCTTCAAGCGATGGCGCAAACGGCCTACGAAAAATATCAGCAAACGGAAGTGATCACCGCCATTGATGCCAGAATGTCTGAAGTCTATTGTGGGTTATATCGACTTGATAGCGATGGCATTATGTCACCCGTGGTTGATGAAGCTGTGTTGCCGCCGTCTGATGTTGCGTCATATTTACGCGAGTATACCAGCCAAGCCTATGGCGTTGGCACGGGCTGGGACGCATATCATGATATATTAGCTTCATTAAAAACCAACCAAGGTTCGCCAGAGGTGCTGTACCCTGATGCAAGTGTGATGTTAACCATAGCACATAAAGCATTTTCCCTCGGTCAAGCCGTCAGTGCTGAGCAGGCACAACCTGTGTATGTGCGAGATACGGTTTCTTGGAAAAAACTCCCCGGTAGGGAATAGTGGCAGAGAAGATTGATAAATTTGTTTTGTTATTTATTCAAAGTTTGGTAAATTTAAAAGATGCAAGTTACTAGTGCCAACTCATTTAACCCACAAACAACAGCAGCTATCGCTGTTGATAATCAAGCGCGGGTTAATCAACAAAATCAGCCGTTAACTACCAATCAAGAACAAAAGAAAACTCAACAAGAAAGCCAACAAAATCAAAAGCAAACACGATTTGATGTTGATCAGCAAGCCTTGGCTTTAATTGAACAACAACGCACCGGCTTGTCGGTTGACGCAAAAGAAAATACTGCTGATAAAACCTTATATGATCAGCCTTCTCAAAGTAACAGAACAGCAGTTTCTGCTTATCAATCGGTCGATAATATTGTCAAGCGCGACGCTATTCAACAAGCGTTTGGTGTCGATTTGTATGCCTAGCATGTTGTAACTTGTTAATCGTTACTGATGTCTGAATTTAAAGAAAATTCTGAAATTTCCCCAAAGCGTTTTATCGATAAATATCGTTTTTGGGTGGTGCTTATTGTTGCTGCGCTTGTTATGCAAATTCCAATTATTTCAATTCCATTAAAATGGTTTGAAAGCTATTTCCATGAGATCAGTCACGGCTTAGTGGCTATTTTTACCGGTGGCTCCATTGTTAGCATTCAACTATTTCCTAATGGTGCAGGTCTATGCACAACAAGAGGAGGCAGTGCATTACTCATTAGTTTCTTTGGTTACGTAGGAGCAGCTCTGTGGGGAACAATGATCTACTGGTTTGCGGGCATGCATTTACGTATTGCTCAACTGTTTAGCGCTATTATCGCGTTAGTCTTGTTGTTTTCAATCGTTTTTTGGGTAAAAGATTTGCTTACTTTTGTCATCATTGCTGTCTTATTAGCTGTGATCTTGTTAAAGTTTAAATTTACTAAGCTACGGTATTTTCAACTGTTTTTACAATTGATAGCGGCTGTTGTGTTATTAAACGCGGTAAAAAGCCCATGGTATTTAATTGATGGTCGAGCCTTGGGTGACGGTGCTGCGCTAGCAAATTTAACCGCGATACCTGAAATCATCTGGGTATTTGTTTGGTGTGGCTTAGGAATATTTGGCATTATCAGCTTAGTGAAGGCAAAGTGATCGGCTAAGCGCTACAATAACTATAAGAATGAAGTTCAGAGGAATTAACCATGTTTAACAAAGTCACCATGCTGTTGTCATTAGTTTTATTAACAACGGGCTGTGTCAATGTGCCTGAATCATTACGGGTTGATGAATCAACTCAATTGGTTAGCTTTGCTCAGGTCAAAGATCAAGCAGGTCAGCATCAAGGGGAGCTTGCTCGTTGGGGTGGTGTTATTGCTAAAGTAGAAAACCATGCCGACAATACCATGTTGGAAGTTGTTCATTTTAGCCTTAAAGCATCAACTCGCCCGACACCAGAGGATCAAACTCAAGGGCGCTTTCGCATCTATTCTAAAGGTTTGTTAGATCCTGTTATCTATAAAGAAGGTCGAAGCGTTACCGTACTTGGTAAAATAGCGCCATCTGAGCAAGGTTCTATTGGTGAACATGAGTATCTTTATCCGGTGATCAACGCTTCAGCCGTTCATTTGTGGAAAAAAGCTAAGCCAATTAGTGATCATATAATCCATCAGCCGTATTGGTATACTCCTGCACTGTGGTACACACCTCGCCCATATTACCCATATAGCCCTTATCCGTATTTAAAACAAAAACCTGTGGTTAATCAGGCGAAGAAAAAGTAAGTTTAGGTGAAAGTTAATACCATTAACGAGATAGCGTTTGAGCTAGGTGAGCATCGTTTAGCTGGTTTAGCTAAAGGTGATAGTAACGCGTCGGTCATATTATGCCTACATGGCTGGTTGGATAATGCCGCCAGCTTTGTACCTTTGATGAATGAACTTGAAGGATACCACTTGATTGCTATTGATTGGCCAGGACATGGTCATTCATCGCATCGCAGTCAAGATGCCCATTATCATTTCATTGACTATGTTTATGATTTATTACTGTTATTTGAGCACACTCAATGGCAGGCAATAGATATTGTCGCACATTCTATGGGCGGCATGGTGGCCTCGGCGTTTGCCGCAGCATTCCCTGAAAAAGTACGTAGTTTAACCTTAATTGATTCCATCGGCTTTCTTAGTTGCAAGGCGGAACAAACTACAGAGCAGTTACGTTTGGGCATGTTAAGCCGATTAAAATCTAAGGATAAACGTAAACCTGTACATGCCAATATCGCGTCAGCAATTAGCGCTCGTCGACAAGCTTCAGATCTTAACCAGGAAAATGCGCAATTATTGGTTGAACGCGCAACAATCGCATGTGACGGAGGGCTAACATGGCGAGCAGACAGTCGTTTGCGAAATACCTCACCGTATCGGATGACCTATGAGCAGGCGCAGCAGATCATCAAAGATATTAAAACGCCAGTACAACTGATTTATGGCGATCAAGGACTGGATATGGTTGCACAAGGTTTAGCCGATTATGCACCGTTTTTTAAGCATTTTGTTGCCGATAAATTATCGGGTGGTCACCATGTGCATATGGAAAAGCCAATTCAAACGGCGAACATTATTGAGTCATTTGTTAAAAATTGCATCAATATTAACTAATTTTATGACGAATTCTTACAATGCAGGCAAAAGTTATAGACATTAGACCAGTATTGAAGTAAAACTTCCAAATTCAAACATCTGTTTAAAATACGCTAGACGCTATCATTAATGATTTTATCGATCATATTTTAAAATGATAGAACAATAATAAAATTAGCCATATTGCTGAAAAACCGTCTAGAGTTATAGTTGCAAATATTTAGAGGAGAGCATAGTGCGAAGTGCCGAACACAAAATTTGGTTGGAAAAAAGTTATCCCCCCGGTGTGCCATACGAGATAGATCCCGACAAATATTCCTCTTTGGTTGAACTTTTTCATAAGTATGCTGGCATTTATGCCGACAGAGCCGCTTTTGTCAATATGGGTGCAGAGATCACTTATGCTGAGTTAGAGCAACAAGCAACTGCTTTTGCCGCCTATTTACAGCAAGAACTTGGGCTAAAAAAAGGTGATAAATTTGCCATCATGGTGCCTAACTGCTTGCAGTATCCGATTGCATTATTTGGCGCTTTGTTAGCCGGGTTAACCGTTGTTAATGTTAATCCATTATATACCGCACGTGAATTACAGCATCAACTAACCGATTCTGAAACAACGGCTATGCTGATCATTGAAAACTTTGCCGGCACTCTTGCTCAAGTTATTGATAAAACGCCTGTTAAGCATGTTATTTTAACCTCGTTAGGAGATCGTTTAGGGTTTGTTAAAGGTTCTATCGTTAACTTTGTCGTTAAGTATGTAAAAAAAATGGTACCACCGTTTAAATTAACCAATACGGTACGATTTAATCAGGTGATCAAAAAAGGCAGTATGCTCCCTTATACGCCAGTGCTATTAACCGGGGATGATTTAGCCTTTTTGCAATATACCGGTGGTACAACAGGCGTTTCAAAAGGAGCGATGCTGACGCATCGTAATATGGTGTCTAATCTTCAGCAGGCAAAAGCGGCAATTAAGCCTCAGTTAGAAGAGGGCAAGGAGTTAGTTGTCACTGCGCTACCGCTTTATCATATTTTTGCTTTGACCGCGAATTGCCTAACGTTCGTTACTTTAGGTGGTACGAACTTATTAATCACTAACCCTCGCGACATGCCAGGTTTTGTTAAAGAATTAGCGAAATATCCATTTACCGCATTAACTGGGGTAAATACTTTATTTAACGGACTACTCAATACCCCAGGCTTTGCGGATCTAGATTTTAGCCATTTGAAAGTCTCTCTTGGTGGCGGTATGGCGGTGCAAAGACCGGTTGCTGAGCGCTGGGAACAAGTCACTCATACTCGGTTACTTGAAGGTTATGGTTTAACTGAATGCGCACCATTAGTAACCTTATGCCCTTATAATCAGCAACATTATACCGGTAACATTGGCTTACCAGCTTCTTCAACCGATATACGTATTGTCAAAGATGATGGTAGTGATGCGGGTATTGGTGAAGCGGGCGAAATGTGGGTGAAAGGTCCGCAAGTGATGGTGGGGTATTACAAACGTCCTGAAGCGACTGAAGAAATTTTAAAAGACGGCTGGTTGGCGACTGGTGATATTGCCGAAATGGACGAAAACGGTTTCTTTAAAATTGTTGACCGTAAAAAAGACATGATCATAGTGTCAGGTTTCAA
>JBNKXM010000148.1:0-5400 GCA_050300315.1 Thalassotalea sp.
ATCCATTAATGTCCGTGGACAACTAACGTTAGTAATGTCTGGTAGTACTGCTAATGTGGTATCGTTAGTGCCTGTAATTGATATTGTTGGCGAAGGTTCAGGAGAAGGTGTTATTATCGTTTCTGATCTACATAATCAACCAATGCCTTACGGTACCGAAGTTAAATTTAGTACGACTGTTGGTAGTATTGTTGCAGGTGGTTCTGCAACTTGGGGTAGCGATGGACATAATGGTGGTCAAGAATTTAGGGTTGCCATTAAAGGTGAGAAAGAGCCTAAATCTGGCACTTTGTATGTGGAAATAGCCTCTCCATTTGGTTCGGGCGTTGTTTTAGCTATCGCGACGATTAATATTAATTAATTCAAATAAAGTTGAGTTGAAAAAATGCCGCTACAGTTAGCGGCATTTTTTATAGTTTTATTTTAGCTAGTTTTTAGCTATTTTCTCTATTAGAAATGCTGAAATTTCAGCGCCGACTTTTAACGTGGTTTCAGAACTAATCGCCCCTTTGCCTGAACTGTCGGTAAATGGTGCAATTTCCATCATATCAGCACCTGTTATCGGGTATTTCGCGGCTAATGAGCTCAATATTTCCATGGCTTCATCCGGTGTCAGACCATCTGGCTCAGGTGTTCCGGTTGCTGATGCAAAGGCATCATCGAGTGCATCAATATCAAAGCTCACATAGAGTTCATCAATCGCTTGTTCTTTTAATTGCGCAAGAATACTCTCTATCACTGGCGCTACGCCATGTTCTCTGATTTCATGTGCCCAATGTTGTCTAACACCAAACGTGCTTTCCCAGTGCTCTTTAGGCTTGCCACTGGAGCGTATTCCTATTTGGATCAGATGATTGTGTTCGTGCAAGTCATCTAAAATATGGGTGCACCAAGAGCCAAAGCATAAATCAATGCCTAAGCGTTCAACCAATAAATCGGTGTGGGCATCAAAATGAATGATTGCAGCACGCTTGCCTTGCTGTTTCTTGGCTTGTAAATAGGTTTTAGTTAACGGGTAACTGATCGAGTGATCGCCACCAATGCCAAAGATACCTTTTTCAGGGTACAACGCATAAAAATCATGTAAGACATCTTCTGTGATCGTTAATGGACTAACGGCAAGCTCACTTTGTGGATCTTGATATAATGCTTTGCGACAATTAGCAATAGTCGGTTCGTTTAAATATTTATCATGCAGTAAATGAGGGATCACGCGAACATCACCGATATCAAAAGCGGTTAATTGCGGGTGATTTTTACGTAAGGTTGAACGAACAAACAAAGGGCCCCAATTGGCACCTCGTAAAATACCGCCACCACAATCTGAAGCAATACCTAAAATTACTGCATTTGATGCATCATCAATGGCATTTAAACTTTCTGACCATAATTGTTCGATGTTTTCTGTTTGACCGTATAAAGCACTATGTAGCGCTTCTTTACGCTCTTTTGCGGTATTGACGGTAAAGACGCCATTGCCTGGCGGACAAAGACTTTGTTTAATTTTATCTAGAAATGCAGACTTAGTTGTCATAATAATTCTCTTTTTATCGGACACGTCACTTAAGACTAACGGTTGCTAATTTTTATAATTATAGGGTATTAAGAAGATTTACCTTTGATTTGCAAAATTAGTGTAATAACTCTTAATTTATTGTGAAAACTCGACTATGATACGCCGAAAAATTAACAAGACTATTATAACTAAAACTAACAAAGAGGTTAATTTTAAATAAATAATTGCTTGTCAGCTTGCTAAATTACAGATATATCTAATAGTAATTTGAGAAATTAATTGAATTTTAACATTGTCGCGTTGTAATTACCTTTGATAAATGCTCGCTTATTGCTCGGTAATATTTATTAGATAACGAACGATTGATGATGAAATTTGGCGCCATTCGCCAACCAAAAGTAGGATTAAATAAATATATGTCAAAATCTCTGGTAATTGTCGAATCACCAGCTAAAGCCAAGACAATTAACAAATACCTCGGGAAAAACTTCATTGTAAAATCTAGTGTTGGTCATGTTCGAGATTTACCAACAAGTAGCACGGGTAAGAAAGCGGCTACTAAGTCTCCTGCTGAAGTTCGTAAAATGACGCCTGAAGCCAAGGAAAAATATAAAGCGAAGCGTGATAAACAAGCGTTAGTTAATCGTATGGGGATTGATCCCGAAAAAGATTGGCAAGCGACTTATCAGATTTTACCCGGTAAAGAAAAAGTAGTCACTGAGTTACAAAAGCTCGCGGAAAAAGCTGATACTGTCTATCTCGCAACCGATTTGGATCGCGAGGGAGAGGCGATTGCATGGCATTTAAAAGAGATCATCGGTGGTGAAGACGAAAAGTTTAAGCGAGTTGTTTTTAATGAAATAACTGAAAATGCGATTCAACAAGCGTTTGCCGCACCAGGTGAGTTAAGTATGCCTGGGGTTAATGCTCAGCAAGCCAGACGCTTTTTAGATCGTATCGTTGGTTTCATGGTTAGTCCATTACTGTGGAAAAAAGTGGCTCGAGGCTTGTCAGCTGGACGTGTTCAATCTGTCGCAGTAAAACTTGTCGTTGAAAAAGAGCGAGAAATTAAAGCGTTTGATCCGCAAGAGTTTTGGGAAATTGTTGCAGATGCCAAAACGAATGATGAACAAAACATCACTTTAGATGTTACACATCAAGACGGTAAAGCGTTTAAACCTACAAATGAACAGCAAGCCATGGCGGCGGTCAGTTTGCTCAAACCAGCAAGTTATGTCGTCAGTAAGCGAGAAGATAAGCCGTCAAAAAGCTCACCTTCTGCGCCTTTTATCACTTCTACCTTGCAACAAGCAGCCAGTACGCGCTTAGGTTACGGCGTCAAGCGTACCATGGGCTTAGCACAAAAACTCTATGAAGCAGGTCACATAACCTATATGCGTACTGACTCAACGAATTTGAGTAAAGATGCGGTGGAAATGTGTCGTGGCTATATCAGCGAAAATTTTGGCGATAATTATTTGCCAGAACAACCTAAAGTGTATGGCAGTAAAGCAAATGCACAAGAGGCACATGAGGCAATACGTCCATCAAATGTTAAACTCGAGTCAGCATTTATTGATAATTTAGATGCAGATTGTAAAAAGCTTTACGATTTGATTTGGCGCCAATTTGTCGCTTGTCAAATGACCGCTGCCCGTTACACCGTAAGTACGGTAACAGTCAGTGCGGCTGGCTTTGATCTTAAAGCAAAAGGTCGCGTGATGCAGTTTGACGGTTGGACACGTGTTCATCCGCAAATGGCAAAAGGTGATAATGATGTTCACTTACCGGATCTAACGGTTGGTGAGCAATTAACATTACAAAAAATTGAACCTTCTCAACATTTTACTAAGCCACCTGCACGTTATGGTGAGGCGTCGTTAGTGAAAGAACTTGAGAAGCGCTCAATTGGTCGACCATCGACGTACGCGTCAATTATTTCTACCATTCAAGATCGCGGCTATGTGCGTTTAGATAAAAAACGTTTTTATGCCGAGAAAATGGGTGAGATAGTTACCGATAGTTTATCAGAGAGTTTTAAAAACTTGATGAGTTATAACTTTACCGCGGAAATGGAACACGAGCTTGATGAAATTGCCGAAGGTAAAATCAAGTGGAAAGACGTGTTAAATGAGTTTTATAAAAACTTTACAGAACAACTTGTTATGGCCGATAAGCCGTCTGAAGAAGGCGGAATGCGTAGTAACGAACCAGTATTAACTGATATTGATTGTCCTACCTGTGGTCGAAAAATGGGGATCAGAACAGCCTCAACGGGTGTATTTTTAGGTTGCTCTGGCTATGCTCTGTCACCAAAAGAGCGTTGTACCACGACAATGAATCTGACTCCAGGCGAAGAAGCGGTTAGTGTATTAGCTGAAGATCAGGAAACTGAAGCGCTAAGAGCGATGCATCGTTGCCCGAAATGTTCAACGGCAATGGACAGTTACTTAATCGATGAAAAGCGCAAACTTCACGTTTGTGGTAATAATCCGGTTTGTGACGGTTTTGAGTTAGAGCAGGGCTCGTTTAAGATCAAAGGTTATGATGGTCCTGTGCTCGAATGTGATCGTTGTCATGCTGATATGGAGCTTAAAAACGGCCGTTTTGGAAAGTATTTTGATTGTACTAACAGCGAATGTAAAAATACCCGTAAGTTATTAGCCAATGGTGAGGCTGCGCCGCCAAAAGAAGATCCTGTTCAGTTACCTGAGTTACCCTGCGAAAACTCTGATGCGTATTTTGTCTTGCGAGATGGCGCGGCAGGTATCTTTTTAGCTGCTAATACTTTTCCGCGTTCGAGAGAAACCAGAGCGCCTAAGGTGGAAGAATTGCAGCGTTTTCGTGATCGTATCTCGTCTAAGTTTTATTATTTAGCTGATGCGCCAGCAGCAGATCCTGATGGTAATCCAGCCATAGTGCGTTATAGCCGTAAAAATAAGTCTCAGTATGTGATGACAGAAGTTGATGGCGGTATGCTCACCAACACATGGAATACCGATCAGTTGCGTAAATATTACGCTTGATGTATTTATCTGATTAATAAAGATACAATGTCTTTCATCTTACATCTATCAGTTTATCTCATTATCTTTCGATCTATCACTAATTTCAATATAACCATCGGGATGTTTCACCGCGAGATCTCCAGAATGAAACCAACCGTGTTTAAACGCTTCTTCTGTTGCGGTTTCATTTTTCAGGTAGCCTTTCATGGTCGTGTTACCGCGAAACATTATTTCACCAATAGTTTCAGCGTCGGCAGGAACAGGTAACATAGTATCTGGGTCAAGCACATCCACTTCTTCTTGGGTCGGATAACGCACACCTTGCCTTGCTTTTAGCGCCGCTCGTTCGTCATCGGCTAATTCATTCCATTGTGTTTTCCATTCACTAACCACACATGGGCCATAAACCTCAGTTAAACCATAACCTTGAGTGATATCAAATCCTCGACTTTCCATGCCTTTAATCACGGCTGCTGGTGGCGGTGCGCCAGCGGTCATAATATTAATACCACGCGGCACTTGATCAAGTAGCGTACTCTCAGCATTTAAAATCATATTAAGTACAATAGGCGCACCACAAAAATGCGTTACTTGATGCTCAATCAAACTATTGACGATGGCATTTACTTCCACCTGACGTAAACACACTTGAGTCCCTCCCATAGCTACAATTGTCCATGGAAAGCACCAACCATTACAGTGAAACATCGGCAAGGTCCACAAATACACGGCATTGTTTTGTAATGGCCAAATCATGTTATTACCGACAGCATTTAAGTAGGCACCACGATGAGAATACACCACGCCTTTCGGGTTACCCGTTGTACCTGAAGTATAATTTAGCGCTAATGCTTGCCATTCATCATGGATCAAGCT
>JBNKXM010000149.1:0-5385 GCA_050300315.1 Thalassotalea sp.
ATGAAAATGTCTTAGAAAGTGATTGGAGTTATATTGATAGTTGGCTTATCGATAAAGAAAATATTCTATGGCTAGCGTTTTCTGCGCAAGGTTTGATCGGTTTGGATGCAACCACCTATGAGCAAAAATATTTCTTTAATAAAAAGAATGGCGGCATTGATAACAATATTTATGGCTTAATCATGGACCTTGATGGCGACTTATGGTTTTCAAGTCATAACGGTATTTACCACTTGAATCGTCAAACATTGCATCTGAGAAACTTTAATGTTGCTGATGGCCTAAGCGCTCGTGAGTTTAATGCTAATTCCTTTGAAAAAGTTAACGAGCACTTATTTGCATATGGTTCGATTAATGGTGTCTCGCTATTTGACCCGCGTGAGCTAAAAGAAAAAGGATTTCAGGAAGACTTAAAAGTACATGCCACCAATGTTGAGGTTTTATCGAGAGCAATTCGCTTACCTTTTATGCTCGATAGTACCAGTACGATTCAATTAGAATATGATGATGTTGGTATACGTTTTGACTTTTCAGCGCTGACCTACAAGCACAATGATTTAGAATATAGTTATCAGCTTAAAGGGAATAAAAACGTTACTTATCCTGATACCAAAGACAATTTTATTACCTTTCCGAGTTTGCCGTCGGGCAATCATGAACTTGCAGTAAGAGTAAGATCGCCTTATACAGGAGAGTACTCAGCGCCAACCTATCTACATATCAGAGTAAGCTATGCGCCATGGGCCTCTCCGTATGCATATTTTACATATAGTATCATCATCATAGTTGCGCTATGGGTTTGGTTAGCGAGGAAACGAAAACATACTCAACAATTGATAGACGCTCATGATCAAGTGAAGTTTCGTGAACACAGGTTGTCTTTAGCATTACATGGCAGTAACAGTGACGTTTGGGACTGGCAAGCGCGAGATAACATGTTGTTTGGTAAGCGTGCCTGTGACGAATTAGGCTATAAAAATTTGTCTGAAAGTTATGGTTTTGATCAGCATATTGAGCTTATTCATGACAACGATCGAGAAGCATTTGTTCACCAGTGGCAAAATTTTATCGAAAGTGCTGATTTAGAAGATAATTTTTCTTGTTCGTATCGGCTAAGAACCGCGGATGGTGATTGGCTATGGTATAAAGATTTA
Organism: Thalassotalea sp.; assembly: GCA_050300315.1. Taxonomy (GTDB): domain Bacteria; phylum Pseudomonadota; class Gammaproteobacteria; order Enterobacterales; family Alteromonadaceae; genus JBNKXM01. The sequence goes on from JBNKXM010000149.1 coordinate 1,155, forward strand.
GGAAAAATAGTCGCCGTTGATGCGTTAGGTAAACCAACTCGGGTGACTGGCTCATATACTAACATTACCCAGTCACGCGCTGAGTCAGAGCGTGCTCAGTATTATGGTGAAGCATTTAAACAAACCAAGGATTGGGTGTTGATCATCAGTGATAATTTTACCCGAGTAGTGGTGAATAATTCATTGAAAGAAGTCTTCGGTTGGCAAGAAGAAGAATTCTCTTTCGATGAAAAAGTCTTTGGTTTAGATGCTAAACGCATGGCGTTTTATATGAAGCTATTTCGTTCTTTAAAAGAAGGCGATCATTGGCGCGGTGAAGAGCTGATCAAGACTAAGCGAGATGAAGAATATCATGTCTTGCTCAATATCAATGTCAGCATGAACCAAACGACTAATTCGTTGCACTATGTTTGTATTTTTACCGATATCACCGCACAAAAATCTGCTGAAAAAGAGCTACGTTATTTAGCAAATTATGATCATTTAACCGGTTTACCAAATCGTTCGCTGTTACTGGAACGGATAAAGCACGGTATGGACTATTCGTTACGTATCGAGCGTTCAATAGCGTTATTTTTTATTGATTTAGATAGATTTAAGCAAATAAACGATAGCCTAGGCCATGATCATGGTGACATGTTGCTAAAAGAAATCACTCAACGGTTGAAGAATGTTTTACGTGTTGATGACACTATTGCCCGTTTAGGTGGCGATGAGTTTGTTATTTTGTTGGAATCGTTTAGCAGTAATTCCCATTTAGGGAAAATTGCTCATAAGATTATTGATGTCATAGGTCAGCCGGTTGACTTAAATGGCAATATTGTCGGTGTTGGTGCCAGTATTGGCATTGCACTTTATCCTGAAGATGCAACAAACTCAGACGAGCTACTGAAAAATGCCGATGTTGCCATGTATCACGCAAAACAATTAGGCAGAAATACCTTTCAGTTTTTTACGCCGAGAATGAATGTTGAAGCCAGTCAACGTTTGCATACGGAATCTAAAATCAAGCAAGCTCATGAACAAGATGAGTTTATTAATTACTATCAGCCGATTGTTGATTCGCAAACAGGTAAAGCGCAAGGGGTTGAATTATTGCTGCGCTGGCAAACGCCGGAACGGTTAATTATGCCAGGTGAGTTTATCGAAATAGCGGAAGAAATTGGTTTGATCATTCCTATGACGGAAAAAGCATTAGATCGAGGACTACGCGATTTAAAAAATTGGCTGCAATATAGAGAAGAGATGTTCTTGTCAGTGAATCTATCGGCAGTTCATTTTTCTAAAGATAACCTTGTACAGTATCTGACAGATACCTTGCGTAAACACGATATTTCTCCAAAGTTACTTAAGCTAGAGGTCACAGAAAGCACCTTAATTAAAGAGCCTGAAAAAGTGATCACTAAAATGACCGCATTAGCTAAATTAGGCGTGGCTTTGGCGTTAGATGATTTCGGTACCGGCTATTCGTCACTCAATTACTTAAAAGAATTGCCATTAGATGTACTTAAAATTGACCGCAGTTTTGTCGCAGGTATCGGTCAAGATTCAGCAGACGAAGCAATTGTTGAAGCAACCTTAGTGTTAGCAAACAATTTATGTATGCACTGCATTGCCGAAGGTGTAGAAACCAAAGAGCAGTTAGCTTATCTGGCCGAAAGACAATGTTATGCCATTCAGGGTTACCTCTATAGTAAACCTGTTGATAATGATACTATCACCAAATTTATGATAGAAGACAGGGTTGAATTGACAGTAGAAAGTCAGAAAGATTGAACTTGAATCCTGCAAATATCGCTCTTATATCATAACTTAACACTCTTTTTGGATATAAATACATGACACAACATTATGATTTTCTTGCGATTGGTGCAGGAAGCGGCGGAATAGCATCCGCTAATCGAGCAGCGAAACATGGGAAAAAAGCCGCCGTAATAGAAGCCAAACAAATCGGGGGAACTTGTGTCAATGTGGGTTGTGTGCCGAAAAAAGCAATGTGGTATGCCGGGCAAATATCTGATGCGTTAAGATACGCACCAGATTATGGTTTTGATGCGCCATTACAGGGCTTTAATTGGTCAACCTTAGTGAAAAACCGTCAAGCATATATCGAACGTATCCATGGCGCTTATCAGCGAGGTTTTACTGCAAATAATGTTACCGTAATAGAAGGTTTTGCCAAATTTGTTAATAAAAATACCGTAGAGGTTAACGGTGAACATATTACTGCCGATCACATTGTTATCGCCACAGGTGGACGCCCCAGTATTCCAAATATTGAAGGTGCCGAATACGGTATAGATTCTGATGGTTTTTTTGCATTAACTGAGCAGCCAAAATCGGTCGCTGTCGTTGGCGCTGGTTATATTGCGGTTGAACTTGCCGGAGTGCTACATGCGTTAGGAAGTGAAGCTCATCTTTTGGTACGTAAGGAAAAGCCATTACGTGGCTTTGACGATATGCTCAGTGATACCTTGGTAGAGCAGATGGCTAAGCACGGGCCTACCTTACATACTCATAGTGTACCAGCTCGCGTTGAAAAACATGATAACGGGCAGCTGACCATTCATTTGACCAATGGTCATTCGGTAGGGCCAGTGGATAGTTTGATTTGGGCGATTGGCCGAGAGCCAGCGACTGATACAATAAATATTGCTGCCACAGGAATAACATTAGACGAGCAAGGCTTTATTCCAACTGATAAATACCAGAATACTTCGGTAGCAGGGATTTATGCGGTGGGCGATAACACAGGACGTGCTCAGTTAACGCCGGTAGCGGTTGCCGCTGGGCGCCGTTTATGTGAACGACTTTTTAATAATAAGCCATACGAGCATTTAGATTACAGTAATATCGCGACTGTAGTTTTTAGCCATCCTGTTATTGGCACCGTCGGATTGACTGAAAAAGAAGCCGTTGCTCAATACGGCACTGAACAAGTTAAGGTGTATCGTTCTCAATTTACCGCTTTGTATCAAGCGATCACAGAAGAACATCGCGACCCTACACGAATGAAATTGATCTGTGTTGGCAAAGAAGAAAAAATAGTCGGCATTCATTCGATAGGCTTTGGTAGTGATGAACTACTACAAGGTTTTGCTGTAGCAATGAAAATGGGGGCTACCAAAGCGGATTTTGATAACACAGTCGCAATACACCCAACCTCAGCCGAAGAGTTTGTTACGCTTTAATCTAGCGCTCCCAAAGCGGCGTAAAAAACAAAAGCCAAGCGAGAGATTAAACTGACAGTAAACGGTCAATATAATGCTTGGCTTGTTCGCTATGAACAAGACATTCTTTGGCCTTATTGAGGTATTGTACGTCTATCTTTTTATGTTCAAACAGCATATCTAGGCTACTCAGAATATTGGCTTCGTAAATAAAGCAGGTTATTGGTTCTTTTGGGTAAAGTACATTCAACATTGATGAATGTGTTATTTTTGTCTGCAAACCAAGGGTGGTGATGATTGATTCTGGAAATTGCCAATACTTAACAATAAAGTAGGTTAATTTTTTGGAATTTTTCATCATCAGTTCTTTAAAAGCAAAAGAGTTAGGTTGGCAATCTGGGTGAACATATGAGAACGCTTCAATCAATAATTGATAGATGATCATATCGCCTAAATTACAAATTAAACCAATTAAGTAACCTTTTGCCGCGTCGTCTTTATAGGGCGAATCGTTAATAAGTTGCTTGGCAATTAGGCCACATGCCAAACTGTGCTGCCAAATTTTACTGCCATATTGGCTAAAATAAGCTTGAGATTGTGGCGTAAGCTTGTTGATAAACCCATTGATAACCCCAGCAATTAAGCCGTCGACTCCTAGCATCATAAATGCAGCTTTTAAATTAGTGATCTCTTTCTCACTGTGGTTGTAATAAGAGGAATTTGCGAGTTCAATCACTTTCGCCGCGATAATAGGTTCTAGTTCGATTAATTTGATGATTAATTCGGTATCAAAATCTTCTTTACCTAGTTGATTTAATACTTGGCTTAATGAAGACGGTAACACGGGTAATGCTTCTAAAATCGCTTTAGGGTGTAGCAGTAATTGTTCTATTTTATTGGCAACGTATATTGATAATTCATCGTGTTGTTTTGTTGGTGGTGATTGACCAAACAAGTAGTCATAAAAGGTGATTAGGTGCTGCTGTTCATCAACGATATTGATTGGGTGCGCATTCAATGTCGATTGTATTTGTTCTATTGCGACATGTTGCTCATCTTTT
>JBNKXM010000150.1:0-5373 GCA_050300315.1 Thalassotalea sp.
CCAGAGTGTTATTGGCGCACATCAGAGCGCAAATTCGCCGTCAAGGTAAATTGCAATCGAGTAATCATGACAATTGTATATGGTGCTTCAGTCAGAATATCAAACTTGATGGCGGTAGCCGCTCGGTGGAAAAGCAGGGGGCTGAGATTGTGCTGTCGAGCGCCGAGTTTGATTTATTGTGGTTGCTGGCTAGAAAAGTCGGTACTACAGTGGGGCGTGAAGAGCTGCATGAGCAAATTTTTCGCTTACCATACGATGGTTTAGATCGTTCAATTGATTTACGTATTTCTCGTATCCGCAAAAAGCTGGGAGATGACCCCAAAGAACCTAGCATCATAAAAACTGTAAGAAATGTTGGTTATTTATTAGCTCATTAAGCAGCATTTTGTCATTATTACGTCATAGGCTTCGGGTCACCGTTGATTAATTAGTGCTGCTTTTAAGTTAATATTCCCATTATTGGTAGCATCACGCTTTGCGTTGAATGAACTTTATCAACCATAGTCATTAGGCAAAGTTTATCGCTTGTAGCAACATTAGCTTATACTTGCCACTATTATGCCTGTTTATGGTAAACGGGCTATATTCTCCTATACTGCAATAGATAAAGATAAATAATTGAATAAGTTGGCGTTTAGTCTGCTTATTTCAAAAAATTATCTTGCTGCCGTCTGTTTTATTAAAAAACATGTTTGATTGAAAACGTCTTTATTTCACTGTGCTGATCTAGGAACTGGTATGTTAATTAGTAGAAAATCTCCGCTGGGTATTAAAGTCACCTTATTTTTTACCCTACTGGTAGCACTATGTATCATCATGTTATCCGTGGTTGCATCAAATAGTTTAAAAGAAGTTAGTGATAAACAATTGAGCTATATGGAAAAAGAAATCAAATCATCCGTGCTGTTTTCGATGCAACAAGGAGGCGAAAATGCCGGAGACAGAGTCGCCAATTTATTAAAGCAAAGTTTTGTAACACCATTAGATTTAGCTAAAATCTTGTCTGATACAGCATTACCTAATACCCCTTTTACTCGTGAGCAAATGAGACAAATGGCGCAATCTGCGCTTGTTTCGAGCTCGGCAATAAGTTCCTTGTATGTTCAGATTGAACCTGACGCCTATGACGGCAAAGACAGTGAAAACATTAATAACTTAAATCATAGCTCTAACACGGGCTCGGTCGAAATTTATTGGATCAGAGAAAATGGCGCGCCAGTGTTTTACCCTACCGAAGATGCCGGCGCCAAATACGTAACAACGCTTAACGAGCATGGCATGAGAGAAGCCGAGTGGTATTTGTGTCCAAAAGATAGCGTTAAACCTTGTGCGTTAGACCCTTATTTGTATGAAATAGAACCTGGTAAATCTGAGCTTTTAACGACACTTTCTGCGCCAATTGTCGCTAACGGTAAATTTTTGGGAATTGTTGGTGCAGATATTAATTTACCCGTTGTGCAAACTTGGTTAGAGCAAGCATCCCAGTCATTATTTAATGGTAAGTCTGAATTAACCTTAGTTAGTCAGCATAACTTACTGATTGCATCGACAAAATATAAATCATTGCTAGGAGATAGTATCAATAAAGCAGAACAGTCGTTGCAGCAGTTTGTTGCCTCTGATAAACATACCTTGTTAGACGACAATGAATGGCATGTGAAAATAGATGTACCTATCGATGATGCTAAAATCGTCTGGACTTTGATAGTGTCTATCCCAAAAAATGTTGCACTGGCTCCTGTTCTGCAACTGGAGAAGTCGTCAGAAGAAACTTATGTTAGTGCAATCACCAGTTTAATTATTTATTCATTGTTATTTTTAGTGACTGCAATCGCTATCTCTATCTGGCTAGCTCGTTCAATTTCTTCGCCAATTGCAACTGTGTCAAATTCAATACAAAACCTATCATCAAATGAAGGGGATTTAACGCAAAAAGTACAAGTAGATAACCATCAAGAACTCATTTTGTTAGCGGCTGGACTTAATCTATTTATGGAAAAACTTGCCGCTATGATAGGAAGCTGTAAAGCGGTATCACTGCAGCTCGTTGATATTATGGGGGAGCTAGATCTTGGCGCGTCTAAAGTAAGACATGATACAGATGAACAGCAAGTGAACCTCGACAATATGGCGACAGCGATTAATGAAATGGCGGTCACAGCTACTGAAGTTTCTCGTTTGGCGCAAGACACAGCTGATAATGCATCAAGTGCGAATAGCATCTTAAATGAAACCCAATCATCATTACAGCATACCGTTGGTGAGGTGGAACAACTATCGAGCAATATGATCACAACGGGTGAGCAGATTGCTAAGGTGGCTGATCGAACCAAAGACATTACCAGTATTGTGACCACCATTCAGGGCATTGCAGAACAAACGAATTTGTTAGCGTTAAATGCTGCGATTGAAGCGGCAAGAGCAGGGGAGATGGGACGAGGTTTTGCTGTAGTTGCCGATGAAGTACGCAGTTTGGCTGGGCGAACACAGGTTTCAACACAAGAGATTAGTAACTTGATCCAAAATTTACAAACCGATGTTGATATTGCGGTAAATGATCTTAATGGCATTAAAAATTCGGTTGATAGCACGGTTGATACCACCAAACAAAGTTTTAGCCAGTTAGAAAGTGGTGTGAGTAGCATCAATGCCATCAGTGATAGCTCAGTGCAAGTGGCAACAGCTGCAGAGCAGCAAAGCCAAGTGAGTGAAGAAATTAGCGTGCAAGTGGTTGCAATTAGTGACAGTAGTAAACAATTAGCAGAGATGGGCGATCAATTAAGTGCAATGAGCGCTAATGCGCAAGCATTGATTAATGACATGAATGAACAGCTTAATCGCTTAAAATCATAGAGTACGATTTGAGTTTAAAAGGTTAGATGATCGTGCAACCGTAAAATAAGCGCTCGACAAACAGGCATCGATGTTACCAATTGTCGTCAGTTAGCAATTAATCTGGCATAAACTGGACAAATGTCTCTGTAACCTGTTAAATAAAATACTAATTCATCAGCAATGAAGCGAATATGAAATTTATCAGTTTACTGTTGTTTTTTGGGACTATTTCACTTAACTCATACGGTAACGAGATGATTTTTAATGTTGTTGATCAGCATAATCAGAAAGTTGCTAATGCGATTGTCAAAATACCACAGCAGCGCCAACAACCGTTACCGATATCGAATATAGCGGTGATGGATCAAATTAATAAGCAGTTTGCACCACATGTGTTGTTAATTTCTGCTGGGCAGCGGGTTTCTTTTCCTAATAGAGATGATATTCGTCATCATGTTTACAGTTTTTCAAAAGCAAAGCCGTTTGAAATTAAGCTTTATAAGAATACTCCCACAGAGCCGATTGCCTTTGAAAACTCAGGGGTGGTTGAATTGGGCTGTAATATTCATGATCAAATGCTAGGCTATATTTATATTACCGATAGTGAATTTACGGCTAAGACTAATGAACAGGGGATTGCGGTGATCCACCTTGATGGTGATAACATCGACAGCAATAATGTTCACTCGGTAAGTGTTTGGCACCCGCAACTATCTAAATCGAGAATAACGCATCAAGATGTTGTACTAGGTAAGCAAACAACCAGTGGAGAATATTTTATTACGCTTAATTTACACACCAAGACGCAAGCAAAATCCAAAAAATCATTTAAGAAAATGTTTGGTCAAAAGTAATCACTGATGTCAGGAACTTCATTAAAATTTAGAATAATAAAGCTTGTAGCTGGTTTGATTTGCCTTACCAGTATCGCTATTGTGCTTGCGATTTGGTTTGCCACTAACAAGCATGCAAATTCTCAGTTGTCGCGTGAGCTAGAAGTCGGGCAAAGTGTGTTTAATGAGTTTATGAAAAACCGTGAGAGCCTGCTAATTAATGCCGCGACGGTACTTACAGAAGACTTTGGTTTTAAACAGGCGATTGCGACGAGTGATAGCGCTACTATTGAGAGTATGCTTAATAATCATAAACAACGGATATCAGCAGATATCATGGTGGCGTTCTCTTTAGATGGAAAAATAATTTCCCAAACAACCGGATTATCGCTAAATAAAAATAAAGCGATTAATGCATCGTCATTAAATCAGGTAATTGAGCAAGGCGGATTAAGCACTATTAATCAGTTTAATGGCAAACTTTATCAAATTTTATATTTAACTGTTGATGCTCCTCAGCCAATTGCCATCGCTATGATAGGGTTTGAAGTGAATCAGGCGTTGATTGAACGAATCAGCCAACTCACCACGTTGGAAGTAACTTTTGTTTTTGATCATAACAGTGACAGTTATCTAACCACATTAGCAAAAGATCAACTTGCCATCGTACTTGCCAGCCTTAACAAAAAAACAACTAACAATAATTATGTCGAAGCGAATAACTTTGCAACGAAACAATTTCAGTTAACAAATTATCCGCAATTTAGCGGTTTTGTGATGTTAACTCACAATACTCAGGTGCTGTTTAAGGCATTTGATACGTTACTTAATGACGTATTGATGATTTCTATAGCGGCAATCTTATTGGCGCTACTTGTCGGTATAGCGTTTTCTCGCTATTTAACTAAGCCTATAGAACAGTTGTCATTGATCGCTAAAAAAATAGCTTCTGGAGATTATTTAACGGAAGTGAAACTAAGCGATGCATCGAGTGAAATTAGCAATTTTTCCTCTGCGTTTACCCATATGCAGCATAATATAGCAGAACGAGAAGCGACTATTAAATACAATGCCAATCATGATTTGTTAACTGGTTTATACAATCGTCATAAAATGCAGTCATTACTCTCTGAAGCATTAGCACGTCATAGTGAGTTTCAGCTACTGGCAATTCAAATTAATAATTTTAGAGAACTTAATGAAACCTTTGGTTTTACTGTTGGTGATCAATGTATTGTCTGCCTAGCTGAGCAAATTGCTCAACGTGGTGGCTATGCCGCTAGAATTAGTGGTGGTGAAGTAATCTGGCTGCCTTCCGCTCCAATATCAGAATCACAGCTGATAGCATTGCAGCAAGAAATTGAACAATATATTGTGCAATCATCGTTAAAAATGAAAATAAAATTGGTGATTGGCATCGTTAATAGTTCAGAGCAGTTTAATGAAGCGAAAGACGTATTGCGTAGTTTAAGTATTGCATCGAGTTATGCTCGCATGGCAAATACCTTTATACAAACGTATCACAAAGAACAGGAAACATTGTATTTACAACGATTAGAAGTGCTTTATGCACTACAACAAGTACTTGAAGATCAAAGTGTTGATGAACTTTCAATGTATTATCAGCCAAAATTATTATTGGCAACAGGGCGTGTTGAAAAAATGGAAGCCCTCATCCGTTGGAATAGTAAAAAACTTGGCTTTG
>JBNKXM010000151.1:0-5356 GCA_050300315.1 Thalassotalea sp.
TTTAACTTTTTCAGGTTCATTGTGAACTATCGCCAGCTCACCAATATTATGAAGCAATCCAGACAAGAACAAACCTTCGCTGTTTTTTATGCCGATTTTTTTGGCTAAGAACTTAGTTAACAACGCACAATCAACACTGATCTCCCAAAATCTATCCATGTCAGCAATATGAGGATCTAAACCTGAAAACGCTGCGGTGATGCCGTAGGTATTGATCAGATTTTCAACTTCTCTGATCCCTAAAATCATCAAAGCGCGATCGATAGTGTCAACCTCTCGAGGAAAACTAAACAATGCGCTATTGGCAATTTTCAGCAGATTTGACGCCAAAGCTGGCTCAAGTGAAATCAATCGAGAAATATCTTCTAATGATGACTTATCATCATCCAGTAACTCCCTTAGTCTAAGGTAAACGTCTGGTAATACACATAGTTCTTGGGCAATTTCTGCATATTGTTTCGCTGTCATTATCATTACGGCTATCCTAATAAAACAATAGTGTTATTAATAAAAATAACACTATTATTCAAGAATAGGTAGTCAGCTTAAGCGCAAAAATTGCTTATTGCATCGCAACCAGTACTTTTTTGCAAGATGGTCGAGCCATCAAACGAGATAAGTAGGATTCTAACGCTGGAAACTCTTGTAAAAGATTAAAATCTTTCGTCATTACCGAGAGATAATGTAGCATTGGCGCAACCAGCGCATCGGCAACAGAAAATTGCTGACCATCAAGCGTTTCACCTTGTTGTAATTCCTTATCAAGTACACGTAACGCCTCAACAACGGCTGGCTGAGCTGATTTAACCGCGTCCATGCGTACTTCGCCATTCTCTCCCTTAGGAAAGGCAAATTCTAATAAGTAGTCCCGAACAATGGCTTTATCAATATAAATTGAGACAATCGCAGAAAACGCATCAATTTTAGCGTTTTGACTCGTAGATAAACTATTGAGGTATTCAGGTGCAAAGCTCGCTAACAGATAGCGGCAGATCGATGCAGTTTCAGGTAAAAGCAATGCATTATGTTTTAATACAGGTAATTTGCCATAGGGATGCAGCGCTAAATGTTCATCACTTTTAAACTCAATTGTTTGACCATCAAGTTCAAGACCAACCTGATAACTGATGTCATATTCCTCACAAATCAGCATAACGGAACGGACAAAGTTTGAAAAACTAGGGCCAAAGATCTGTACATCAGCATGGTTATTATTTTCGGTGTTCATTGTGTTTCCTTATATCAATAAATTACGTCATCGACCATCAAGTTAGACTAATCCAAAATATGTTCAAGAACATATTTTAAAAATGTGAAATAATAAATTTTTTTCTGATGAGAACAAACTAATGGCATGGCAGAAACAACATAAAGAAAACACCAAAGAAAAGATATTAACCAGTGCTGCAGCACTTTTCACCCGTCATGGCTTTGAAAACGTATCGATTAATCAGGTGATGGAAAATGCACAATTAACACGTGGCGCTTTTTATGCGCATTTCTCCTCAAAAAGTGATTTATATGCCCAAGCCATTGTTAAAGCCGCATTACTTGCAAAAGACGACAATATACCTGTTTGTCGAGAAAATTTCGCTAAATTAACTCAGCGTTACTTAAGTAAAGAGCATCGAGATGAACAACTTACCCATCTATGTCCTCTAGCGTTTTTGGTCACTGACATTAACCAACAAAATCAAACAGTAAAAGACACTTATACGCAAGTATTTAAAGGCTTTGTCGATAATGCCATGCAGATCACTAACAATGAAAATACTGCGCTGCAAAGTGCTGCATTGATGATTGGTGGCTTAGCATTATCAAAAGCAGTCAATGATCAACAACTCAGTGACAAGCTACTACTCGCTTGCCAGTCAGCCCTTTTTGAGCTCTCGAGTGAATAAAAACTATTCTTTGCGAAATTTTACTATCAGCCAAGCAAGCGTGACTAAGAAAAGCCCCGCAACTAATCCAACAACGCCATCAAATAGTGTCGGCAGTATGGCATTAAACAACGCGCCTAAGGTATTATTTATCGCTTGTTCAAGCGTTATCAATTGATGATGTAACCAAGCAAAGCTATGTACCAGTATGCCACCGCCCACTAAAAACATGGCAATGGTGCCGACTATGGTTAATAACTTCATTAATTTTGGTGCGAGAATAAGAATGCTGCGCCCTAGCGCACGTTGTAGGGTGTTAAAATTGCCAGAAACAGATTTTCGTAATAAATATAAGCCAAGATCATCAAGTTTAACGATTGCTGCAACAACACCATAAACGCCAACGGTTAACGCAAATGCGAGGCCAGACACCACAAGAATTTGTGTTTCTATCGCCGCACTTTTAACGCTAGCTAGCACGATAACAACAATTTCCGCCGATAAGACAAAATCGGTTTTAATCGCACCTTTGATTTTATCTCGTTCAAACTTAACAAGATCTATCGTACTATCAGCAATAACTTTAAGTTTTTCGATACGAGCATGTGTTGCCTCACCTTGGCTACTTCGCAATTTTTCGGTAACTTTTTCCGCACCTTCATAACACAGAAACAAGCCCCCTATCACCATTAAAACAGTGATCAACGGTGGATAAACAGCGCTGATCAATAGCGCCAGCGGCACTAAAATGAGCTTATTCAAAAAAGAGCCTTTAGCAACGGCCCAAACAACGGCTAATTCTCTATCGGCCTTAACACCGGACACTTGCTCAGCGTTTAATGCTAAATCATCACCTAGCACCCCAACGGTTTTTTTTGCTGCCACCTTAGATAAAATGGCGACATCATCTAGTAACGTAGCAATATCATCGATAAGTGCTAATAAACTCGAACCTGACAACTTAATTCCAACTTTAATGTTAATGATATAAACAACTTATACCATCAAATAAGCACTTTACTCAATTTCTTTAAATATCTGCTTGAAAACCCAACAAGCCACATGTACCATTATCACACACGGTACATATGGAGCATATAATTTATGGAGATAGAAATTGATATTGACGATCCCATGCCACTATTTACGCAATTAGTTGAGCAGATCAAACAAGCAGTTAATAACAACTTAATAAAGCCAGGTGACGCGCTGCCATCAATTAGGCAGTTAGCCAACGATTTGGAAATTAATAGTAAAACTGTAGCCAAAGCATACCGATTACTTGAAAGAGATTCGATAATTCAAGCTAAAGGCTACCGAGGAACATTTGTTCATCCCGAAGCAAAAGCCAATTGTGATTTTGATCTTAACCGCTGGTTAACAGAAAAGTTGACGGAAGCTATCACCCTTTTGAAACAATCAGGGGCAACGGATTCTGAAATAAGAATTGCTTTTAATCACGTGATGAATAACAACAAAAATTAAGGAAACATTATGTCTATTTCAATTATTGTATTATTGGTATTGCTTAGCCAAATTTGGTTCTTATCTTATTTCTACCCTAAGCAAGTGATCCATCGTATTGATTATGTGCTAAGCCACTGTCCTGAAAAGGGATACCCTAAACTGTACCCTATTTCGATTGAACGTATAAAAGCGATTAAAATAGGCTATCAGTATGCAAATTATCTTTTTATCATCCTAGGTTTAATGATGATTTCATATTTCACACTGATAGTGCCAGATTATAATGACTATCTGAATATACTTGACGATCTGCCGTTATTATTTGGAATAGCTCAACTTATTCCGCTATTTTTAATGGAAATTTTAGGTTGTAAGCATTTAAAACTGATGAGAGAACAATATAGCCAACCTAATAGAAAGGCTGAACTACAACCGCGACGCTTATTTAATTTTATTTCACCAATTCCCGTCGTCGCAGCCGTGTTCACTTACATTGCTTTTATCTACTTTGAGTTTTATCTCAGTGAATTTACGCTAACGACCGATGTAGCAATAAAAATTGCCACAGTGACTGCGGTTAATATCTTGTTTGTCGTTTTAGTCTTGGCGAATTTATATGGTAAAAGACGAGATCCTTATCAAACAAATGCTCAGCGTTTCAAGCAAACCCAGTTTGTTATTTATTCAATGGTTTTTGTTAGTATCTTTATGACGATATACTTAATTGCTCATTCATGGGTCAATGTTTATCAATTAAACTTGGCGGAAATTATCATTAATAGTCTTTATTTTCAGGTGATTGCCCTGTTTAGTATCGGCTCATTACTTGGACGTTTTAAAGTGGAAGATATCAATTTTGATGTTTATCGCGCTGATAAAACGTCGGCGAGTTAAACGCTCACTTTACTGTTAAGCAATGCTAAAACAAAAAGGGTATGCCGGTTAAGACATACCCTTTTGTATTTTACTTAAAACGAAAAATCTAACGCGACAATTTGCTAACACGATTACTTGTCAGCGCGTCCCATAAATTTCTTCTCTTCGGTATTTACCTTCACTTTATCCCCTGTCGAGATGTGCTCAGGCACCTGAATGATCAATCCCGTTGATAAAGTTGCAGGCTTATTACGAGAGGTCGCCGAAGCGCCTTTAATTGACGGATCGGTTTCAACAACTTCTAATTCAACACTTGATGGTAAGTCAATCGCTACTGGCGCGCCATCAACGATCACTATATGTAAACCTTGCGTATCTTCGTTGATGAATAACGCTTCATCTTCAATATTGGCTTTATTTAGGTTGTATGGTGTGTAATCTTCATTATCCATAAAGACATATTCATCACCATCAATATAAGAAAACATTGCCGCACGACGAACCAAATCGGCAAAGTTGAGCATTTCAACATCTTTAAAGGTTTCATCGATTTTAGTGCCAGTTACCACATCGTACATACGCATACGATATAAACTGCCGCCTGCACGGCCTTGAGGTACAGAACGCTCAATATCTTTAACAATTAATACTCGACCATTATGCTCTATCGCAGCATTTTTCTTTATTTCACTCGCCTTTGGCATAGCTTAACTTCCTAATGATAAAATTTATGGCAAAATACCACGTTATTTGCTTTTATCAAGCGTTAATATTCACCTGCTTGATCCAAAATATAATCCAATCCACCTGTTATCACAGCAACTTGCGCTAAATTACAATTTTCATCGTCTACTTTTGGACTATCTGGATACACTTCTGTGGTGGTGACAAAATTGGCGTCAGTAAAGCCCATACACAAACCTAAGTCACGAGCAGCATAATTTATCACGCCAAATTGCTGGGTGTTCTCACCAATCAAACAACCATTTTCATCCGCAGGTGCGATATGAGTAACTTTTGAAACCGATTCAATGATTGCCCGTTGAAATTCAGCTTGCGGCTTGGCGCTATTAGCCACTAAATAAAAACCATCGGGAATATTCCAATTGTCATGCACACTCGCATCTCTTGCC
>JBNKXM010000152.1:0-5330 GCA_050300315.1 Thalassotalea sp.
AGATGGTGATGAACAAATTGGGCATCAATTAGTTTCGGCATGTAAACAAGCATGTGGGGACACTGCATTATTAAAAGTTATCATCGAATCAGGTGAGCTAAAAAGTGACGTTTTAATAAAAAAAGCGAGCGAAATATCTATTCAAGCAGGTGCCGATTTTATTAAAACATCAACCGGAAAAGTGCCAGTAAACGCAACATTACCCGCCGCAAAAATAATGCTTGAGACAATAAAAGCATTAAATCCTGACGTTGGATTTAAAGCAGCAGGCGGAGTTCGTAACGTTGAAGATGCCGAGCAATACCTGACGTTAACTATCGACACCTTAGGTGCTGCTTGGCTCAATCCTGCTCATTTTAGATTTGGTGCCTCAGGTCTATTAGGCAATTTACTTGCAACCATTGCGGGCGACGACGCAAACGCAAATGACAGCCAATATTAATTAACAACAATAATAACAAAGACAACTAAAACGACGACATGGCCCAACTATATTTTTATTATTCAACAATGAATGCGGGGAAATCGACCCATTTATTGCAATCATCCTATAATTATCGAGAACGTGGGTTAACCACCCTACTTTATACCGCCGCAATTGATGACAGATTCGCTCAAGGCAAAGTTTCATCACGACTCGGTATTCATGCCGATGCCAAGCTCTTTGAGCAAGACACTAATATTTATCAAGAAGTGGCCGAGTTAACCGCCTCAGGAAAGATTGATTGTGTGTTAATTGATGAAGCGCAGTTCTTAACAAGCCAACAAGTCAAACAGCTTACGGATATCGTCGATTTACTGAAAATTCCCGTACTTGCCTACGGTATTCGTACCGATTTTCTGGGGCAAACCTTTTCCGGTAGCGCAGCACTTTTAGCGTGGGCCGATAAGCTGATTGAGCTTAAAACAATTTGTCATTGCGGTAAAAAAGCAAATTTTGTTATTCGACGTGATGCTCAAGGCGAAGTTGTAACAGGTGGTGAGCAAATCGAAGTTGGCGGTAATGAACGCTATGAATCTTTATGTCGCACACATTTTAAAGCGCTTGTTTGGCAATAATTATCAGCTAAAGTGTTAATTACAACACGGCTTAACACAACGAAGGGAAAATACCATGACGGTATATGCAAGTCACCATCCTTTGGTACAACACAAAATCAGTTTATTGCGAGACGCACATATTTCAGTGAAATCGTTTCGTGAATTAACTAAAGAGCTTGCGAGCTTATTGATCATCGAGGCAACAGCAAACTTAGCGACAACGTCTAAGCCTCTCACCTGCTGGTCTGGTACTATTTCAACACCTATGCTAGCAGATAAACAGCCAACCTTAGTGCCCATTTTACGTGCGGGTTTAGGGATGTTAGATGGTGCATTAGCGTTACTTCCTTGTGCGAAAGTTAGCGTTGTTGGTTTAAAACGCAATGATGAAACGGTACATCTAAATAATCGCGGTGAAGTAGAGATAGCGATAGAAAGTTATTATCAAAATATAGTCAGCGATGTAAACGAGCGCAAAGCAATCATTCTCGACCCTATGCTGGCAACTGGAGGTTCGGCAATTGCGTGTATTGACATGTTAAAAGCCTCTGGATGTCAGGATATCTGCGCTATATTTTTAGTCGCTGCCCCCGAGGGCATAGCCGCATTACAGCAAGCACATCCAGATGTCACCCTTCACATTGGCGCGATAGATGAAAAGCTTAATGAGCAAGGTTATATTCTTCCAGGTTTAGGTGATGCTGGCGATAAGATCTTTGGCACCTTATAAATAAGTTTTGCTAAGTTACATGCTACACGATAAAAGCGACCAATTAGGTCGCTGTTTATTTCGCTATTATCTGAGCTAAGCGTTAAAATTTCGCACTTATCCATAGCCAAAGCTTATCGGTATCCACCTTATTAAATACGCTATCACCAGCAGAATACTTCGCAAACTTTATCCCAAGGGTATATTGCTTATTAAAGGTTTTGCTATAAACAGCATTGATTTCAGTGCCTAAATCGTCTGCACTTGCTAATTGTTCATCGGCTGAAAAGTCATGATAAATAACTTTCCATTGTCCATTCCATGCTTTACCCGCCACAAACGCATAAACATCCTTAAGTCCTTGTTTTGGCGTGGTCAAAAATTGATCTGACCAACCATTAAACTTGTGTAAAGTCGCAAGTGGTGTTGAAAAGCCATAGTCTCCGCCGTCGCTGGCTAATTGCTCAAGACCAAGCTTAATAGTGAAATAATCAAAAATATAACCAGTTTCTAGCATAAGATAATTCGCGCGATAATCGGCAAGGCTATTTTTAGACTCTTGACTGGCAAACTCAATCGCATACGGTATTTTCCCCGATTTACCAGTAAAGCTTGCCCCATAAGTATCGAGCGAATTGCTTACCCCCTTATCTTCATCTAACAAATAACTATACCCCGTCAATTTGCCATACGCTGTTTTATAGGAAATATTGATCAAATGATCGTTTGCGTTAATATCCTTTTGCTCGGCAAAAATACGGTTGCGTTTGGTTATGTACGCATAGTTAATGGTTAACTCACTCGTAGCTTGATAAGAAAAACTCGTCCCATCAAAGGTTTGCTTATCTTGTCGCCAACCAACATGACCAACAAATCGATGATTATCAAAGGTAAGCACTTGTCGACCAAGTTTTGCCGTTAAACCATTAGCTTTATATTGAAGATAACCTTGATCTAACTCTGTCGTTTCAGGATCGGCAATCACAGAATAGTCGCTATATTTACCATTGGTATCATTGTATTCATCGATACCTGCAACGACGCGATTATCTTCAAACTCAAGCACCGCATTCACATTAGAGATACTGGCGCTTTGAAAGTTAAGCGTTGATCTGAGCGTCAAGGCACTCGCATCCTTTTTGGCATTATCTTGTGACACCGTTTCGTAACGTAAATTGAGATTTAATGCCACTTTTGATGATGTTTCCGTCGCAAAAGAAGGTAATGCAACCGAGGCAAGCATAAGTGGGAGCAATGCGTTTGTTATATTATGTTTCACGTTTTATTTCCTGCTAGTTAATGTTAGGCGACGTCTGACGATTTATCGTTCTTTTTATCGCTAAGGTTAATAGAATTTGTTGCGTTAATTTCTGTTATTTTTCGTTGTTTTTCATACAAGAAGGTCAAGACATTGGTGCGCAATTGATTGTAATTAGCATCTTTTGCTAAACGCACTCGATTACGAGGTCTGGGCAAATCGACCGACAAGATTTCACCTATGGTCGCTTCTGGTCCGTTGGTCATCATCACGATACGATCAGAGAGTAATACCGCTTCATCAACGTCATGAGTGATCATGATCACGGTGTTATTGAGCGACTGTTGAATTTCCATCAGTGAGTCTTGCATATGCGCGCGTGTCAGCGCATCTAATGCACCAAAAGGTTCGTCCATTAACAAAATTTCTGGTTGCATTGCCAATGCCCGCGCAATACCAATTCGTTGTTTCATGCCCCCCGAAATTTCATCAGGCCGTTTATTCATTGCATGCTCCATATGAACTAAGCGTAAGTTATGCAAAATCCACTCTTTCATTTCACTGGCAGACATCTTATTAGCAAACACTTGTTTAACCGCAAGTTCGATGTTCTGATAAGCGGTTAACCAAGGTAATAACGAGTGATTTTGAAAAACCACAGCACGCTCAGGCCCTGGCTCGGTTACTTCTTTATTATTAAGTAACACGCCGCCTTTAGTTGCTTGATATAGACCTGCGACCACGTTAAGTACGGTTGATTTTCCGCAGCCTGAGTGGCCGATCAACGAAATGAATTCGCCTTTATTGATGGTTAAATCAACCTGCTTGAGCGCGGTAAACTCACCTTTTGGCGTTGGAAATACCATGTCGATTTGGCTGATATTTAAAATCGGCTCCATTTCTCTCTCCTTAGTAACGATAAATTAACGCTCAGCCGTGGATTTATCCCACGACAAAACACTTTGCAGTGCGAGCATGATGCGGTCGAGCAAAAAGCCTATTGCGCCAATAACAAAAACCGCCGCCATGATACGGCTCAATGATTGTGAGCTGCCATTTTGAAATTCATCCCAGACAAATTTTCCAAGCCCTGGATTTTGCGCCAACATTTCTGCGGCAATGAGTACCATCCATGCAATTCCCAAAGACAAACGCATTCCAGTAAAAATTGCCGGAATTGACGATGGCAAGACAATTTTAATGACATGATCCAAGCGGCTTAAGCGCAGTACCCGACTAACATTAAGCCAATCTTGATTAATTGATGAGACGCCAACCGAGGTATTAATCACCATGGGCCACAAGCTACATAAGGTGACAGTGATCAACGAGTTAATAAATGATTTGGCAAACAATGGCTCGTCTGAAACATAAACAGCGCTTACCACCATAGTGACTAAAGGTAACCAAGCCAGCGGTGAAACCGGTTTAAATAGTTGAATAAGCGGATTGATAGCCATATTGAGTGTTTTACTTAAACCAACGGCGATGCCCAATGGAATTGCAATCACTACTGCGACAAAAAAGCCACTAAGTACGGTGATCAAACTGGTCACAATCTGATCTAAAAATGTTTCTTTCCCCGTATATTGTCTGATCTTCACCTGATATTTAGGATCTTTGGCTAATCGTTTAGCATTACGCTCGTCTTGGCGTTGATAAAATACACGCTTATCTTCTTGTGCTTGTTGGTATTCGTCGGTCAGGTTGACAAATTGCGCCATTACGGTGGAAGGTCCGGGAAACTTACCAAGTGACGTGGTAATTTGGCTTGCTGTCATCGACCACAAGGCGAGAAAAATCGCAATACCAATGCTTGGCAATATACAGTTCTTCAGTTGACGAACTAGGCCATTTCGAAACGATAACAGCAAACCATACGCTTGTTGATTATCAAATAAAGCGTTAATTAATGATGTCATGTCATAACTTTCCTATGCTTAATTAAGCGCCTGTCAGTGCCGCAGGCGCACTTGCTAACTCAGATCTTGTCGCCAGTTTTTAAACCTATGGCGAACTTATTGATGTAGGCGTTTGGCTGACGCCCGTCATACACGATATTGTCAATAAAGTGCGTTTGTGGCGCTCTAAAACCATCTTCATTACCAAAGTCAGGAAACTCACTTGCCGACATTAATTTGTCTGCCACTAACGATTTTGCCGCTTTAATGTAGATATCAGGGCGGTACACTTTCTTAGCTATTTCAACGTACCAGTCGTCAGGTTTATCCTCGCTTATTTGCCCCCAACGACGCATTTGCGTTAAATACCAAATCGCATCAGAGTAATAAGGAAATGTCGCGTTGTAGCGGAAAAACACAT
>JBNKXM010000153.1:0-5324 GCA_050300315.1 Thalassotalea sp.
TATAGCAATGTTTCCCGATGTACCTGAATCGCAAGCAATCGTTGATATTTTGCTGCCTTTATCATAAAAAATGGCATAAAAAAAGCGAGTCACACAATGACTCGCTTATTAATAACTAAATGACTATTAATTAAAAGCGATAGTTAGCATTTAAGAAATAACTACGACCTAACAAGTCATATCCTGATGAAGTTACCATGTTACCACGGTTAGAACCGGCTGAAATATCAACCATATCAGGTGCTTTATCAAATAGGTTGCTGATACCAAATGTGACTGAAAAATCTTCTCCGCCATAGGTCAAAGATGTATCAACATACACCGCTGAATCAGCTGTACAAACTGGTACAGTCTGCGGTTTACCTACTAAGTCTTCATTAGTGACATACTCGTTACAACGTGCATTATCTTCAACATCATCAGCAGCATGAGTTCCTGAGAAGTAATTCGCCATTAACATCCAGTTCCAGTCACCACTAACAAAGTTAAAGGTTGACACTAAACGATGCTTAGGCGTACCAAAATCTTCCAGTAAATCTTCTGCAGTTTCACCTTTAAAGATAGTGAGTTCGCGTTCTGTTTGTAGCGTATATTGGTTTACCCATACCATATGAACTGGCATACCAAAGACATCACCTAGGCCAGTCGAGAAATGAGTATTTACATCAACACCTTTTGATGTTTCTTCACCGATATTGATGAAAGAAATATCAACAAGACTTGGGAAGTTCAAACGTGCATCTGCCGAATTACGATTACGTTCAATACGCGAACAGAACGGGCTGCTCATATTTGGCGAATCGAAACAACGTTTTAGCATGGTTGAACCGCTGATAGTTTGAATCGTGTCTTTAACTTCCAAGCTCCAATAAGTGACACCAAGATCAAATTCGATATCCCCTTCAAACACTGGCGTCCACTTAAATGACGCGGTAATGTTTTCTGAAGTTTCCGGTTTTAATTCTTGTGCATTACCTTGAGAAACAGTTGGAATAGTAGGTACACCACTTAAACCAATTTGCGTGTAATCCGCACCTTGTGCATTACAGTTATCCAATATCGTTTGCGAGCGATCTTCTTTAGCAGGATCATACTGACCATCAGTTGTTAAAGAGCCCGGTACTGAACATGGATCTGCGCTACCACTTACGCCACCAAATTGACTTGATAAGAACTGCTCACGTAAGTTAGGTGCTCTAAATGAGGTACCATATGATGTTGTAAACAATAAGTCTTCCGTCGGTTTATAGGTAACACGTGCACGTTTGGTAAGCTCGCTACCAAAGTTAGATTCGTCGGTGTAACGTAGCGCCGCTTCAACCTCAAACAGATTAGCCCAGCTTTGATCAACCGCGATTGGCATTGAAATCTCACCAAAAACATCAGTGACATTACGAGAGCCTTCAGTCGCCCCTTCACTCAACGGGTTTTCCGCGGCAACTAATCCATTAGCACCAAGCATATCAGCTTCTGATTGAATACGGTCACGGCGATATTCCATACCAAACGCGGCAGTTGCTGCGCCACCACCTTCAAAGTCAAACATATCACCCGTCATAAACGCTGATGCCATGATTTGCTCAACCGTGGTGCTGTTCATTCGCGTGCCAATCAAGAAATCTCTTTCTGCTTGTGTTGCAAACACACCGCCACCATAGCTACCACCAGTAAAGATTGATGGCGCAAAGAAGTTAACTGGCACACATTCTTGTGGTGTAATAAAACCGATACCCGCTGGTGCATTTACACCACAGATAGGGTTACCATTAACATCTAAACGCAAGGTACCAAGTGTTAATGCCAAGTTAGATTCATTCATGATCGGTTGATCTTGCTTACCAACACCGCGATCGTAAGAAGCAAACATCTCATATGACCAACCGCGAGCTTCTAAGAAACCACCGGTAAAGTCACCACGTAAGCCTGTGACAAATCTAAAATGATTTAACTCAACATCACGTTTTTGTGGTAAATCTTCGAGCGTGACAATGTTCGATACTTCAACATCAAATGGGCTTAAAGGGTTTTGAACAAGATGAGGAGAACCATCATCATTAACGACTAAATTACCATTTTCGTCTTCGTGAGGGATCATCCCTGGGATCGTCGGGAAAATTTGCTCAGTTGATGCCAAAGATGTTAAGTGACGGTGGAAGAAATAGGCTTCATAAAATAACTCTTCATCACCACCCCACCAATTCGGCAAATATGCACCGTTTGCTGCAACAGTAAAGCGAGTTACAGGTTGTACTAAATCGGCATTCATTCGGTCTTTACCGTCATGATACATATCGTTATACACGCGGCGATTTAATTGACCATCACCGGTAATGGCAATGTTTGGATCAGTTGGTGCCGGAATACCTGTTGACGAGGTATAATCCATTACCCCTAAACTATCAATTTGTCCTGGGTTATAGAACATTGCAAAACCGTTAGGGTTATCATAGCGACCTGACAATTCTAAAATCGAGTTATCCCAAAAGCGGCTTGAACACACAGAAACTTTATCACCGTCCTGTTTCTGCCAAATTTTTCTAATACAATCTGTTCTATCACCAACAGCTACACGCTCACGGTTATAATATGACGCAGAAAAAGCAAATTTGGCTTTTTCACTTTCAAAACCGGTAATGAAAGAAAGATCGGTTTCTTCACCGCCATCATCGGCAGGTTTAGAAAGGCTACCTGACACTTCAAAACCGTCATAACTTTCTTTTAAAATAACGTTAATAACACCAGCAACCGCATCCGCACCATAAATTGATGATGCACCTTCGGTGATCACTTCAACACGCTCTACCATGTTAACTGGTAATAAACTTAAATCTGGCTGTGATGGCGCTCCTCTTACGCCTGATGCACCAAGACGTCGACCATTAATTAGGATTAACGTACGTTCAGGCCCTAAACCACGAAGACCTACGTTAGACGAACCAACACCACCGCTTGGTGGTGGCTCCGACGCATTTGAATTTCCAGAATTTGAGTTAAATGTCGCATCAAATTGCTGACCATTAGCCATTGAAGTATTTTGCAATAATTCACTAACGGTACGAATACCGGCTTTTAATGCATCTTCTGCTTTAATGACATGGATTGGCGCTGCATTTGAAAATTCAGCTTTTTTTATACGTGAACCAGTTACTGCTATTCGTTCAACGTCTTTTTCAGCTGCCGTTTCTTCCGCAATAACAGGAGATGAAAAAAATGTTGCAGTTACACTAGCTGCCATCGCAAACTTAATTGCTCTAGCAAGTGGAGATGGTTTGATCATGTTTATTTTCCTTATGTTTTTATAATTATCCTACCTAGTTCCATAATGTCGTGATTAACTAATACAACAAATATTCCCAATATCAATTTAGTTAACTCGTCGGTAGAGATCACTAGACTACTTTTAAGATCAATAAATTAAAAACATAATTATCAATCTAATTTGTTACAAATTCTTTTTCTCGTAAAGAAATTTACACAATATATTTAAAAAACGATTAACGTCTTAAGTAATTAACATTGCGCTTTTTTAGGTTCCTCCATCACAAAATTTTTAAACATTCGCCCTACAATACTAATTTTAACGAATTCGTTACATTCAATTCAGCATAAGTGTATGCAACAAATTCAAGGTTTGCTAAGTAAACAATTAATTTTCTATAAGAAATTAACGAAAGATAAATGAATCTGTCAATTATCAATTGTGATTAATTGATTGACTAAAAATTAACAACTGGTAATGATGTAAACAAAACATCTTTGTAGAGAACCTAATGAAACAGTTAATTAATTTATTGATAATATTATTTTTATTACCCATTAGTTGCCACGCCAATGATGTGCAGCGCTTAGTCAAAGCGATGAAAGCGCCCACCCCTATCATCGAAGATTTACAAGAATTAACAGATACCATAGGCGGAAGATTAACAGGTACAGAGTCGAATAAAAAAGCAGTGGATTGGGCTCTGGCAAAATTTCAAGCGGCAGGTGTTGACGCTCATAAAGAGTCATTTTCTATGCCACAAGCTTGGCTAGAACATAACGCTAGTGCTGTAGTCTCAAATAAAGATATCAGTTTTACTATGCAAGTCGCTGCCATGCCATTCACTAAACAGACAACCGATAACGAGCAGCCAGCTGATATCGTCGATTTAGGCGATGGCAGTCAGTCATCATTTAATCAGGCTGGTACGTTAAAAAACAAATGGTTATTGATCAGTACGCATGTACTTGATGACAAGTCAGGCATTCACGGATTATTTCAAGAATATATTGATTCTGTTGGTATTGAACAGCGTGCGATAGACTCAGAAGCGAAAGGCATTATTTACATGTCATCTCGTCCAAAAAACCTTTTGTATCGTCATTTGCCAAGTAAAGGAGCTGACAACCCACTAGCTATTCTTGTTATCGAAAGAGAAAATGCCCTAAAAATCCAGCGATTATTAGCAAAAGGTAACCGCTTGTCATTTAAAGCAAAATTAGACATTAGCTCAGCATCAACTTATCAAGCCGATAATGTTATTGCAGAAATTACTGGCTCACGATATCCAGATGAGATCGTCTTAATTGGTGCACACATAGATTCTTTTGATCTCGGTACAGGTGCGCTAGATAATGGCTCAAATGTTAGTTTAGTAATAGATCTGGCACGGCAGATTAAAAAACTTAACATCAAGCCTTTACGTACCATTCGTTTTGCCTTGTTTAATGGTGAAGAACAAGGTATTTATGGCTCATGGGGTTATACAAAAACACACCTTAGTGAACTTAAAGATCACCTAATTACCTCAACAATCGACATAGGGACAGGCAAAATCAATGGCTTTTTTACCAATGGTCGACAAGAAATCACCACAGCGTTAGATTCCGTGCTGACATCGGTTAGTGAGCTTGGGCCGTTTACTCATCATAACGATCCTGTTGTTGGTACTGACAATTATGATTTTATGATGAATGGGGTTGCCAATTTAGTCGCTAATCAAGAAGATGCAAATTATGCTTCAAACTATCATGCAGAATCCGATACCTTTGATAAGGTTGACCAAAAGCAATTAAAACTAAATGCTGCAATTATGGCTGCTGTTACCCTTGGCTTTGCCAATTTAGACGAAATTACCTGGCAGCAACAAAGTATGAAACAGGTTGAACAAATGGTTCAGCAATTTAACATTGAAGCGTCGATGAAGACTTTTGGTCTATACAAGAGTTGGCGAGACAAAACCCGCCCAGTGCGAGATTAATACCAAATTGATCAAATAATTGGCCAATTTAGAGCTACATTAGCGGACTTAGAACAAACCAAATGAGACAAACATAGTCATTCT
>JBNKXM010000154.1:0-5323 GCA_050300315.1 Thalassotalea sp.
TTGATGGTTAATAATCTTTATTATGGACATTTTTAACTAAAGTGCGAATTACCGAGTTAGCACTTCTAGCAAAAAGCGAATCAATAGGTTAAATCAGTGTAATGCGAATATACGAGATAACATTGCCTTAGATTGCTCGATATAAATGCCGCCAAATAAATTAGCGTGATTTAGGATATGATAGAAATTGTAAACGAGCTTACGTTGCTCATAATGATGAGCTAATGGGTAGGTCTCTTGATATCCTTGATAAAATTGCTCTGGTAATTTACCAAATAGTTCGGTCATCGCAATATCAACTTCACGGTCACCGTAATAGCAGGCGGGATCAAAAATTACGGGAGAATGCTCTGTAAATCCGATGTTACCTTGCCATAAATCACCATGCACTAAACTAGGTGTTACCTGATGATGAAGTAATACATCATGGCAGGTATTAGCGATATGGTCGATATCTCCAAGGGTTATCGACTTTTCTTTTAATAATTGCAACTGCCATGCGATGCGTTGCTCTGCAAAAAATGTACGCCAGTTACTTTGCCAGTGATTGGGTTGTAAGGTATGGCCAATGAAATTGTCATCTTGCCAACCAAACTGACCATGAGTCGCGTGTTTGTGCATAAGGGCGAGCTGTTGACCGAGCTGGTACCAATCTTGAAGAACTGGTGACTCAAACGCAAAATAACTTAGCACTAAAAAGCTTTTATCTAAGGTTGTACCTAAGGTAATGACATTAGGGCAATTCATTTGTTCTGAGAGTTTAATTTGCTCTAACGCATAAGCTTCTGCTTTAAAGTGTTCTAGATGTTCACTATCATTGATTTTTACAAAATAATTTTCTTGATAAACTGATCCAATAGCAGAGGTTTATATCGCCTCCGGTCGCTTTTTGCTTATGCTTTCTTGCAAAGTCACTGTCGGTTACTTGGTTGATCGCATCTTCAATTGTTGACCACATGTTATCAATCTCTGAAAAACTGTCTTCCCAAGCAATTATAGTGAATATTACCAACTAGGTGATGCTATTTAGCGTCTTTTTTATATTCTTTAATGTCTGGATGGGTTAACTGTTGATAACGTGAGTTAGGTAGTTGCTGGTAGATGTTGTTTAATGTTTTCCAAGTGCTAGTTAACATCATTTTGTTCGCTAGCCAATGCGGTAAGTTACCATTTGCATTAGCAATAAATTGATAAACTATCTGTATTTCATTGACGCTAACGGGCGTGATTTTCCATTGTGCTTGGTTAACGGAGACTGGCAAATAGTCACTGTTATCGCCAATGGTTTCGCCAAGATCTTTTACCGAAATAATAACCGAGAGATCTGTTTGTTGTTCTATCCGGGAATAGACTTTCATAATGCGTTTGCTGATCGGCCAAATTGCGTTGAATTTTACCGTTAATATGCTTTCATTCGTGTTCACTTTGTCGACATGACAAGCGTCGACATTATCAAGCCAGCGTTTAACGTTATCTTCATCTTGAATAAAGTTAATAAAGCCTGCAATGGATGATTGCACGGTTAATTGAGCACGAATTTCGATTAAGCCGTTATTCGTTAATCGCCGAGAATTGATCTGCATAGCATCATTCGTGCGCCATATTTGCCAATTAAAAGGAATGGATATTTTTTTATCCGCGCTAGCTGAGGGCATAGCGCTTGCGTGCGTAAAGCAAAAAGTTGACGTAATGCTAATTACGGAAAGTAAAATCATTAAGACACGGGTAATTGGAAATTTCTTGTTCATATTGATGGTCAATACTCGTTTTGTCGTTGCAAAATCAGTGGTTTTCCCATATATTCTCCGGCTTGGTTTAGATAGTACTCTATTATTTTGCTCGTAACGATAGCATAGTACGTCATCATATTATTAAATAAGTAAAAATTAACATGCGACGCTTGGTATGCGCCGCCACTGTAGAAAGGAAATTTCATGCCTGTAATAACTCTCCCTGATGGTTCTCAACGTAGTTTTGATAATGCAGTCTCTGTTATGGATGTTGCACTAGATATCGGCCCTGGTTTAGCAAAAGCGACTATTGCTGGTCGTATTAATGGTGAGCTTGTCGACGCTTGTGAATTGATCACCACTGATGCTGCACTACAACTAATTACCAGCAAAGATAATGAAGGTCTTGAAATTATTCGTCACTCATGTGCGCATTTGTTAGGTCATGCGATCAAGCAATTATGGCCAAATACCAAAATGGCGATAGGGCCAGTGATCGAAAACGGTTTTTATTATGACGTAGATTTAGAACAGACAATTTCTGAAGACGACTTAGTTAAATTAGAAAAACGTATGACAGATCTTGCTCGTACCGGTTATGACGTCATCAAGAAAACTGGTTCATGGCAAGATGCAGTAGATGCATTTACTGAACGTGGCGAAACCTATAAGTTAGAGATATTAAACGAAAATATTGAAAAAACTGACCGACCAGCTTTATATCATCATCAAGAATATATCGATATGTGTCGTGGTCCTCACGTACCAAGCATGCGCCATTGCCATCATTTCAAATTAATGAAGGTAGCGGGTGCGTATTGGCGTGGTAACTCAGAAAACAAAATGTTACAGCGTATCTATGGTACCGCTTGGGCAGATAAGAAACAGTTAAAAGCCTATATTCAGCGTTTAGCTGAAGCTGAAAAACGTGACCACCGCAAAATTGGTAAAACACTTGATTTATTTCATTGGCAAGAAGAAGCGCCAGGCATGGTGTTTTGGCACAATGATGGTTGGACGTTATATACCGAATTAGAAAAATTCGTTCGTGAAAAATTGCATGAATATGATTACGACGAAGTAAAAGGTCCATTAATGATGGATCGCGTGTTATGGGAAAGATCTGGTCATTGGGATAAATATGCCGATGCGATGTTCACCACTGAATCTGAAAAGCGTGAATATGCGATTAAGCCAATGAACTGTCCTGGACACGTGCAAATATTTAATCAAGGGTTAAAATCGTATCGTGATTTACCATTGAGAATGGCTGAGTTTGGTTGTTGTCACCGTAACGAACCTTCAGGGGCATTACACGGTTTAATGCGCGTACGTGGTTTTACCCAAGATGACGCACATATCTTTTGTACCGAAGAGCAAGTACAAGATGAAGTAACAAAATGTATTGAAATGGTTTATGACGTCTATAAATCATTTGGCTTTGAAGATATTTTAGTTAAATTGTCAACGCGTCCGGAAAAACGCATTGGCTCAGATGAAATGTGGGACAAAGCCGAGCAAGGATTAGCTAACGCATTAACGAATTTAGGTATTGCCTTTGAATATCTGCCGGGTGAAGGTGCATTCTATGGCCCTAAGATTGAATTTACCTTGTTAGATTGTTTAGGTCGTCATTGGCAATGTGGTACAGTGCAGTTAGATTTCGCTTTACCAGGGCGTTTAGACGCTACTTATGTTGGTGAAGATGGTGAAAAACATGTGCCTGTGATGATCCATCGAGCAATTTTAGGCTCACTTGAACGATTTATCGGTATTTTGATCGAAGAATACACAGGTAAATTCCCAACCTGGTTATCACCAATTCAAGCAACTGTGATGAATATTACCGACAAACAAGGTGATTATTGTCAAAAAGTTGTTAAAAAACTGAAAGAAAATGGATTTAGAGTTAAACTTGACTTGAGAAATGAGAAGATAGGCTTTAAAATCCGCGAGCACACTTTAAAGCGAGTTCCTTATTTGTTAGTCGTAGGTGACAAAGAAATGGAAAACGGTGAAATCGCAATTCGTACACGAAGTGGTGAAGATTTAGGTAAAATGTCGGTTGAAGGTTTTATTGAGAAATTAGCTGAAGAAGTAAATTCACGCAGTTAATCAATAAAAGCCAAATGGATATTATTTTTTTAATCCAACATTGTTAGAAATATTAAAATAATTATTGTTGGTACAAAGTTCTTTGGAGGAACATGGCTATTAAAGGTGGTCAACGAGGCGGGCAGAAAGAGCCAGCTCATCGTTTAAATGAGTTAATTACAGGTACTGAAGTTCGTTTGATCGGATATGAAGGCGAAGCAGTTGGTATTGTTACTTTACAAGAAGCAATGGACCTAGCTGAAGAAGCTGGTGTTGATTTAGTAGAAATCAGCCCAACGGCAGAACCGCCAGTTTGTCGAGTAATGGATTACGGCAAGTTCCTGTATGAAAAAGCCAAAGAACAGAAAGAACAGCGTAAAAAGCAAAAACAAATTCAGGTTAAGGAAATAAAATTCCGTCCTGGTACAGATGAAGGCGATTATCAAGTGAAATTACGTAGCTTGAGACGCTTTTTAGAGGATGGCGATAAAGTTAAAGTAACTTTACGCTTCCGTGGTCGCGAAATGGCCCACCAAGAGCTTGGTTTAGATCTTTTGACTCGTGTTAAAAACGACTTAGAAGAACTAACAGTAGTTGAGTTTTTCCCTCGTAGAGCGGAAGGGCGACAAATGGTGATGGTTTTAGCGCCAAAAAAATAATCAATAGTTTGGTTTTAGCAAGTAGTTAAAATTTTTAATTTTAGCTCACCACTATTGTTTTTAACCGGTGATTTTAGGCTTGAAAGTAAAATCGGGTTTTTCATTTAGAAAAGCCGCTACGATTTTCGCCTAGATTGCTAAATTTCAATGGCAATGCTCATCAGTATAAATATGAGTATGAATGTGGAGTAATATTCAATGCCTAAAATGAAAACTAACAAAGGTGCTGCAAAGCGCTTTAAACCGACGGCTTCTGGCTATAAGTTCAAACAAGCGGGTTTACGTCATATCTTGACTAAACGTCGTACAAAAGTTAAGCGTCATTTACGTGCTAAATGCATGATTGCTGCTTCTGATATTAAATCAGTTAAAAAACTTTTACGTCACGGTTAATAGGAGAGATAGAAAATGGCAAGAGTAAAACGCGGTGTTGTAGCACGCGCACGTCATAAAAAAGTTCTTAAGCAAGCGAAAGGTTACTACGGTGCTCGTAGTCGCGTTTATCGCGTTGCTTATCAAGCTGTAACTAAAGCTGGCCAATACGCATACCGTGACCGTCGTCAACGTAAGCGTCAATTCCGTCAACTTTGGATTGCTCGTATTAACGCGGCAGCTCGTCAAAATGGTTTATCTTACAGCCGTTTCATCAATGGCTTGAAAAAAGCTTCGATTGAAATCGATCGTAAGATCCTAGCTGACATCGCAGTATACGATAAAGCAGCTTTCTCTGTATTAGTTGAAAAAGCGCAAGCTTCTTTAGCATAATCGTTGAGTAAGAATCAGTGAAAAGGACGCGTTAGCGTCCTTTTCTCTTTTTAGTTTTTAGCTAAAATGATTGGT
>JBNKXM010000155.1:0-5310 GCA_050300315.1 Thalassotalea sp.
TGGCAAGTTAAACGGTTAGTTAACTAAACGTTGGGGGAAAATAGGCGCTGCCTTGCCCCCCAAACAACCAGATAAATTCATCCATAATATTTTCCTTGTGTATTTATTAAACATCTGTATAATTCGCGCCTCGATAATCCGGCCTTAATGGAATCGCCGGTGTAAATGTGTGGGGTTATCCCAATAGACTTGCCTGCTAGAATTCTTAACTAGCCCAAAGAATGTGCCTAAAGTCTTCATGGTGGTTTCCTCGAAAATGTACGCAGGGGTTGTTAGTTTACAACTTGACCTGCCATGAGAAGACAAATTATATGTTAAATATTAACAATGCCTCTTCAGGCTTTGATACCCTTGGCTTGCCTGAATTTTTATTAACTGCGGTTAAAACCCTTGGTTTCGATTCAGCAACACCAATTCAAATGAAAACTATTCCATCATTGCTTGAAGGCTTTGATGTTTTAGGTGAAGCTCAAACGGGTACCGGTAAAACAGCAGCGTTTAGCTTACCTGCATTAACTAAAATTGATGTATCAATTAAAAAACCACAATTGATGGTGTTAGCACCAACGCGTGAATTAGCGATTCAAGTAGCTGAAGCGATTGAATCATTTGCGAAAAACATGACGGGGTTACGTGTTGCTACGCTTTACGGTGGTCAATCATATGGACCGCAATTTCAACAATTAGAGCGTGGCGCTCAAGTTGTTGTTGGTACTCCTGGACGTTTGATGGATCATCTGCGTCGTAAGAGCCTAAAATTAGATAACTTATCTTTTTGTGTATTAGATGAAGCCGATGAAATGTTAAACATGGGCTTTTTAGAAGACATCGAATGGATCTTAGAACATTTACCAAAAGCTACTCAAATGGCGTTGTTCTCTGCAACTATGCCATCACAAATTCGTAAAGTAGCAAATCGTTTCTTAACCGATCCTGTGCATGTAAAAATTGAAGCGGTTAAAAAAGAGAAAGCCAATATTGAACAATTTGCATGGAAAGTAAGTGGTATCAATAAAATCACGGCGCTAGAGCGTATTGCTGAAACGATTGATTATGATGCAATGATCATTTTTGTTCGTACACGTAATGACACGGTAGACGTGGCAGAAAAACTTGAGCGTGCTGGCTATCCAGCGGTCGCGTTAAATGGCGATATGAACCAAGCACAACGTGAACGTACGGTTGATCAAATCAAATCGGGTAAATCATCGATTTTGGTTGCGACAGATGTTGTTGCACGTGGCTTGGATATTCCAAGAATTTCACTAGTGATCAACTATGACTTACCTGGTGATAATGAAGCCTATGTTCACCGTATTGGTCGAACAGGACGTGCTGGTCGTCAAGGTATCGCAATCTCGTTTGTTCGTCCTCGTGAAATGTATTCGTTACGTCATTATGAGCGTTTAACCTCAGGTGTGGTTAAGCCTTATGAGTTACCGAGTATTCAAGAAATTGGTAAAGCGCGTATCGAAAGAACACGCCAAGAAATTTCAGCGGTAGTTGCGGAAAAAGATTTAGCTAATATGCGTGAAATCATTGAAGCGATGGCAAGTGAATCAGAGTTGTCGATGACAGATTTAGCTGCAGCGTTATTGTATCAAAAGCAGTTAAAGCAACCTTTGCAACCAAAAGAAGATCCTAAACCACGTCGAGAAACATCAGATCGTGCTGATAGAGACGGTCGTGGCCAACGTGACAGTCGTGGTCAAAGAGATGCTCGTGGTGAGCGAGGTAATCGTTCAGAACGCGCTCCTCGTAAAGCAAAAGAAGTAAGAAATGACGTTGACTGGCAAACTTACCGCTTAGAAGTGGGTAAAGAGCACGGTGCAAAACCAGGCGATATCGTAGGCGCTATTGCTAACGAAATTTCATTAGATAGCAGTTATATCGGACAAATTAGTCTGCATGAACGTCATACCTTTGTTCAGTTGCCTAAGGGAATGCCAGATAAATCGTTTAAACAATTGAAACGTGTTCGAGTACGTCGTCAAGCGTTAGAGATTTCTGTTTCTGATGCGCCAATTGCGGCTGAACGTTCTCGCGGTAAAGTGGAACGCAGTCCAAGAGCTCGCAAAGCGAACTAATGGTAAAAACAAACGTATCGATAAAAGGCGCTAATAGCGCCTTTTTTATTGATTTTTTTCGTGCTGTTTTTCTACGGCATTAGCCAATTTCCACGATTATTAAGTCGCTGTAACCAAATCTGTACATAGCGAGCGCAAGCTTTGATTGGGCTAACGTCGAGTAGAAAAATTATTAACCACATTTGACGTACATATTCTTTTACATCACTTGTCTGCGCTAGATATTGCCTAGGCTTTCTCTTCAACTTCCCGCCATAGATAATAATGTTATTGATGTTCAAGAGAGACAACTATGACTGAAGTAAACAACCCTTTGAAATTGTGCGGTATCGAATTTACCGAATATGCAACGCCTGATTCTGACTTTATGGAAAAAGCGTTCTATGGTTTTGGCTTTTCAAAAGTGAAAAAGTTTAAAGGGCGTGATATTGATTATTTTAATCAAAATGATATTCACTTTTTGTTAAATAATGAACAAAAAGGTTTTTCTCGTGAATTTGCTAAAAGCCATGGCCCTGCAATTTGCTCTATGGGATGGCGCGTAGAAGACGCAGCGTTTGCTTTTGAACAAGCGATTGAGCGTGGTGCTAAATCTGCACAACACGAAGAGAACAAATTACCGTACCCTGCTATTTACGGTATCGGTGATAGCTTAATTTATTTTATTGATAAATTTGGCGACAAAGGTTCTATCTACGAAGATGACTTTGAACCACTAGCTGAGCCTGTAATGGTAAAAGATAAAGGCTTTAAAGCAGTTGATCATTTAACCAATAATGTTTACCAAGGCACCATGGAAAAATGGGCAAACTTTTATAAAAACGTTTTTGGTTTTACTGAAGTTCGTTACTTTGATATCAAAGGTGAAAAATCAGCATTGATTTCTTACGCGTTACAATCGCCTTGTGGTAATTTCTCTATTCCGATCAATGAAGGTAAAGGTAAGAAGAATAACCAAATTGATGAATATTTGGATGAATACAATGGCCCAGGTGTTCAGCATTTAGCGTTTATTACTGATGATTTAGTGGGCTCTTTAGATCAACTAGATAAGAACATTATTGATACCTTAGACATAGTACCAGAATACTATGACGATGTTTTCAAACGTATTCCTTGGGTAAAAGAAGATCATAAACGTATTCAAGAGCATCAAATTTTGGTTGATAGCCAAAAAGAGAATTCTTATTTGCTACAGATTTTCACGAAAAATATCTTTGGACCTATTTTTATCGAAATGATCCAACGTGTTGACGATAAAGGCTTTGGAGAAGGTAACTTCACGGCATTATTTAAGTCAATCGAGTTAAACCAGATGGAACGCGGTGTGTTATAGATATCGTCGTTTAAGAAAAATCCCGCAATATTGCGGGATTTTTTTATCTGGAGCTAATTAACCTGAGTGCGAAACTTTCAGGTCTTTTAGAATTCCGTCATGTAGATTGTAAACAAAGCCATGAACGGTCAATTCTTGGTTATTTTGCCATGCATTACTTAAAATAGTGGTATTACAAACGTTAGCCACTTGCTCGATGACGTTGAGTTCACATAAGGCATTTAACTTTTCTTTTTTGTCTGTAATGCTATCAAGCCTTTCTTTATGAAAACGATGCACATCTTCAATATGGCGCAACCAGTTATCAATTAAGCCATAACTTTGGGTGTCTAGTGAAGCCTCGATGCCGCCACAGCCATAGTGTCCACAAACAATAATATGTTTTACCTTGAGTATTTCTACCGCATATTGAATCACTGAAAGGCAGTTAAGATCGGTATGAATGACTTGATTGGCGATGTTACGATGAACGAATACTTCTCCTGGTTGCATACCTAATAATTCATTTGCAGGAACGCGCGAGTCTGAACAGCCAATCCAAAGGTATTCTGGAGATTGCTGTTGCGATAGGGTTTCAAAAAAACTAGGGTTGGCTCGTTTAATATCTTCTGCCCAGCGCAGGTTATTTTCAAAAAGATTTTTGATATCAGGCATGCTTAATCATCTCTATTTACGAATATTTTGACATTTTATGTCAAAATGAGCGGTGAAGTAAATTACCTTCGAAGTATTTCAGTAAAATACTTCATATCAAAATACGATATAATAGAATAAATCTTGATCAAAGGAGTATTTATGGCAATTGCTTGTGCTAGACATATTTTGGTTAAATCAGAAAAGTTAGCGAATGACATTAAAGAGAAAATCAGTAAAGGGGCGGATTTCGCTCAAATGGCGAAAAAGCATTCTACTTGTCCTTCAGCAAAAAAAGGTGGTGATTTAGGTGAGTTTAAGCGAGGCCAAATGGTAAAAGCATTTGATGATGTCGTATTTAAAAAAGAAGTATTAAAGGTGCATGGTCCAGTCAAAACACGTTTTGGTTATCATTTGATCCAAACCATTTATCGCCAGTAAATTTGCTAACATCTCAGCTCACTAAATGATTGGCATGAAGATTACCGTTAGTCACGTTCATCTTTTTCTTGCTGTGCTTGTTCTCGTTGTTTAATGGCGGTTAGTTGTTCATCGGTTAATTTAAATTTTGTTGCTGATTTTAGAATGAACATTAGACCGCCAATAATGAGGATCAGCGCCGCAAAAATAATTAAATAAATAGTCATATGTGTGTCGTCAAAATATCATTTAATCACACATTAAAGACTTTATCTGGGTTTATCAATCATTGTTGCTTTGGCTCAGCTGGATTTCCAATGGTGAAAGGTTTAGTCAACACTGCTTGGTTTGTGCGCGGTAAAGTTGATTTACCCATTTTTGTTGTTTTGTCTAAAATTAATTGTTTGTTATCAATCATTATCGGCAAAAAAATGTCGCAAATAAATTAATTTCCCTGTAAGTTTGAGCAAGTAGATTAAATATGCCTATTTAGTCTAAGGTATGTTGAGCAGTTAAGAAGCGATCAGCCTGCCTTTGGATATTTAATAACAAATAATAATGAATTTATATCAATACTAGTTGGATGGTTTATGTTCAATCGATTACACGTAAAGTTACTTATTCCCACTCTTGCCGTTGGGATTTTAGCAATTTTAGCCATAGCGCTATTTTTTGATGAGCTGAGTAAATCAGTAGCGTTAACGATAATGATTTTGACTGTTGCAGTGCAAGTTGCCGCAGGGTTTGTTTTCTCAACTCAGTTTTTAAGCAAACGAATTGAACAACTAAAACACTATATCGATCTTGTCGTCAGTGTTGATCACGCGCCATCAG
>JBNKXM010000156.1:0-5307 GCA_050300315.1 Thalassotalea sp.
ATAAGGGTGTGCTAGATTTAGCGCACCTTTTTTATTAGTAACAACAGATAAAAGATAAAGCATAAAAAGAAATATTATGACGATACTTTCAATGATAGTGGCTCATGCGAACAACCGCATTATTGGCAAAGACAACGACATGCCATGGCATTTACCTGCCGATTTAGCTTATTTTAAAAAAACGACATTAGGCAAACCTGTCATTATGGGGCGTAAAACGTTTGAATCTATTGGTCGACCACTGCCAGGCAGACAAAACATCGTCATTTCACGCGATGAAAAATATCATGCAAATGGTGTTGAAACAGCAACTTCTGTTGAACAAGCACTATTGCTTGCAGGGGATGTAGAGGAAGTAATGGTTATAGGCGGCGGCGCTATTTACGCACACTGTTTACCTGCCGCTCATCGTTTATATATTACCCATATTGACGCCGCAGTTGATGGTGATACACAATTTCCCGCATATGACGTTGAAAATGATTGGCAAAAAATCAGTAGCGAAACGTATTTAGCTGATGAGAAAAATGCCTATGATCTAGATTTTTGTGTTTATCAACGAAAATAATAAATAGATGAGTTACTAATGTATCCGCTAAGCTATACCGAGCCCGTTTTTCGACCACCGAGTGAGTGGAAGAGCTTAATATTACAAGTGACCAATGGTTGCTCTTGGAATCAGTGTACGTTTTGTGAAATGTACACCAGCGACAATAAAAAGTTTAAGCCAAAAAAACTTGAGTTAATTGAACAAGAGCTGAAAAAAGTAGCATCATCAGGCTTGCCTGTTTATCGCATTTTTCTCGCTGATGGCGATGCGATGATGTTACCGTTTCGACAATTAAAATCTATTCTTGAGCTTATTCGTCAATATTTTCCTCATGTTGCTCGTGTTTCCAGTTATTGTTTACCACGCAACTTAACAAATAAAACGGTTGAACAGTTGGCTCAACTACAGCAACTAGGCTTAACGTTAATGTATGTTGGCTGTGAAAGCGGTGACGACCAAGTACTAAGCTTAGTTAATAAAGGTGAGTCGTTTGAGAGTTCGTTAGTGGCGCTAACGAAAATTAAGCAAGCAGGGATGAAAAGTTCGGTGATGATCTTAAATGGCTTAGGCGGGCCAGAATATTCACATCAACATGCGATAAACTCTGCAAAATTGATGAATGAAGCGCAACCAGAGTATCTCTCCACGTTGGTGGTGTCATTTCCATTAGGTGAACAACGTTTTGCACAGGCGTTTGATGGTAAATTTCGGCAATTGACACAAGCTGAGCTTTTTGTCGAGATGAGAACCTTATTAGAGCAGCTTGAGTTAACCAAGACCATCTTTCGTTCCGACCATGCGTCAAACTATCTCGTGCTTAAAGGTATTTTAGGACAAGATAAACAACAGCTACTCGCACAAGTTAATCAAGCGATACAATCACCCCAAACCACTGCTTTACGGCAAGAATGGCAACGAGGTTTATAAAGGATAGTAACAGGCTATGACGCGTAATATCAGGGAAGAAAGACAACAGCTAGACTACAGTGCTGTTAACATGGCACTTGAGCGTGTTATTCAATCGGTACCTCGTTTAACTATAAATGAACAGCATGAATTACGTGAATTATTACTCGAAAATTGCTCAGTTATTCATAAAAGCGCTGGTGAGGTTGTGATCCAAGCTCAGCGCTTTACTGGCTGTTTTTATATTTGCTTAGCAGGCTTGTTGAGAAATTTTTACCTACTTGAAAATGGTAAAGAATTTAATAAGTCATTTATTTTCGCTCCTGGTGTTGCTGGCGCGTTG
This sequence comes from Thalassotalea sp., assembly GCA_050300315.1. Taxonomy (GTDB): domain Bacteria; phylum Pseudomonadota; class Gammaproteobacteria; order Enterobacterales; family Alteromonadaceae; genus JBNKXM01. The sequence continues at coordinate 1,800 of JBNKXM010000156.1, forward strand.
TCAGAATACGTCAATCAGCAAGCAAGTGTTTTTTCGATGGATTGTCTTGAAGATGCCACTTTGTTAAAAATACCAATTGATTTTCTAAAGAAAGTTGAGGCGCGAAGCTGCGTACAAAAATTATATTTGCATGTGGTTGAAACACTTGCGCTATTAAAAGAAAAACGTGAGGCAAGTCTATTGATAGACAATGCTGAGCTGCGTTATTTAGCCTTTTTGGAGCAATACCCGTCGTTGCTTAACAGGCTTCCTGATTATCATATCGCGACATATATTGGCATTACGCCAGTTGCCTTATCGCGCATAAAGAAAACCTTATTAACCTAGGTTAATTACCCAAGCATTTTTGTTCCTTAATATTGATGTTTTCAGTTAGTTGGATATTAAGGATATGGCAGAACAAACATCGAGAACTTATGCACTTGTCACGGGGGCAAGTGAAGGCATAGGTTTTGCGTTAACTAAACAGCTAATAAAACAGCATTATGTCATAGCTGTGTCTCGCTCACTTGGGCAATTAGCTAGCATCAATTCACACAAATTTTCGCATTGGTCGTATGATCTATCTATTGATAGTGAGCGCAATAAACTTATCGCGCGTGTCGAACAGTCATTACCCTTTCTTAATCTGTTAGTTAACAATGCTGGAGTACAACAAGAGTTTGGGCTCACTGCTGACAATTGGCATGCGTATCGTCAAGAAATAGCGCTTAATCTTACTACTCCTATTCATTTAACGCTTGGCTTAAAACCAAGTCTTTTGAGCGCTACTGCGCCATTAGTGATTAATCTTGGTTCGGTACTTGGCTTTTGTCATCGTAAAGCATCTCCTGTCTATTCGGTTACCAAAGCAGGTATCCATCAATTTTCTAATATCTTAGCTGCAGATGAACCAGCTATTAGCGTGCTCGAGGTGATACCACCTATGGTTGCGACAAATATGACCAAAATCAGAGGACATAAAGGATTAATGTCTGCTGATGAACTCGCTGTTTTTATTTGCCGTAATCTTGATAAAACAGGGTGTCTCTACGTTGGTAAGGCACGTATGGCAAAGCTACTAGCTAAGTTGGTGCCAGGCATATTAGCAAAAATGATAAATAAAACAGGTAATGAATTTTCGTTAACAGCACAGCAAAAGGACTAAACCATGTCAAACAAGTACACTTTTTTTGTACATATGAATGCAACGAAACAATGGCTATCGTTGAGCCGTCAGGCGCGAGAACAATACTTTTCAACGGTTCAAACAGAGATTTTTGCTCGTTACCCTAGTGTTTCAGTCAGGCTTTTTGATGTTGAAGCATTTAGTGCGAAATGTAGTGATATAGCAGTTTATGAAACCGATAATATACAAGCTTATTATTTTCTTATCGAAGCGTTAAGGGATAGTAAGGTTTATACTGTGCCATATTTTGAAGTTGTTGATATATTTCCAGCCATTGAAAATGGTTTTCTTGAATACCAAGAGCAACTGGCTCACCGTTGACCCAGCAATGCTGTATCGCCTGGTTGAACGCTCTAAGCTTAAGCTCAGGCAGGGCATACACTCAATAAAAAAGCCGCTTAACGCGGCTTTTTCGACGAAATAAACTTAGTTGCTAAAGTTTAAATTCTTGCACCGATAATTGCAGTTCTTCAGCTAATCTTGCCACTTCACTGCTTGAATCTGCCGTTTGTTTTGAACCGGCAGTGGTTTGTTCAGCGATGGCAACAATTGATTCTAAGTTCTCACTGATCTCATGGGCAACAACGCTTTGTTCTTCTGCTGCCGTTGCAATTTGAGAGCTTCTATCAAATGCTTCATGTACTGCGTGCGTAATAGTTTCAAGCGCTTTATCTGCTTCTTCACTTTGCACCACACAATCAGCCGCTTGTTTTTTACCGGTTTCCATAACGGCAACCGCTTTTGCTGCGCCCGTTTGCAATACTTCAATCATGTTCTGAATTTCTTGCGTTGACTCTTGCGTGCGGCTTGCTAATGTTCTTACTTCATCAGCAACAACCGCGAAACCACGGCCCTGTTCACCAGCACGTGCCGCTTCAATTGCTGCGTTAAGTGCAAGTAAGTTAGTTTGTTCCGCTATGCCTCTGATCACATCTAAGATGCCACCGATTGACGCACTGTCTTGTTGTAATTTATTGATCACCTGAGAAGCATCTTCGACTTCGTTGGCTAATAATTCAATTGTTTTACGGTTTCGTTCTGAAATGCCTTTAACACGTTCGGCTTCATCATCCGCTTGTTTGATTTCACCTAATGCGTCATTAGCACTTGAAAGTACACTTTGTGAGGTGCTGCTCATTTCTGTGGTTGCAGACGCGGCTTGTTCAACTTGGGTGCGTTGTTCTTCAATCGCTGTAGTGCTTTGCGCGGTAACTGCAGAGGTTTGCTCTGCCGCCGTTGCCAGCTGAGTTGAACGGCTAACGATACCATTAATCAACGTTCTTAAGCTGTCAATTAACAAGTTACAGTTACGTGATAATTGAGCAAACTCGTCTTTACCAGATTCGTCTAGTTTTCGAGATAAGTCACCTGAGGCAACGACATTTAGCATATCATTTACTCGAGACAATGGACGGGTGATACTGATCAAGGTAAACCAAGCAATAGCAACGGCCGCTGCTATTGACCCTAACATGATCAACCACGTCATACGACTACCGCTAGAGACTGAATCTTTGACAAGTTGACTGGTTGTTTCTGTAGTCTGGTTGGCTAATTCTACTTGATTGACGAGTACAGCATTAGCTAACTTAATGTCCTTTTCTGCCGCATCTAATTTTGCTGTTGCTGCATCTATTGCATTGATTTGTGCTGATTTATGAACAAACACACTATCATTATCGAGTAATAAGCTGGTTAGCTCACTCATAATTTCTTCTAAAGATTCAGACATCTCACTAACGTTATTAACCGCTAGTTCATTTTGAATTTCACCGACAATACGTTTCGCATCGTTAAAAGCGTTAGATATTTCTTTTTCGACTAATTCAATTGACTGCTTATCTTCTAAATCTCTGTATTCGAAACCAGAAGCAACAATACCATTTAATAATGTTTCGAGTTGTTCCCCTAAGGTAACCGCTCTTTGCAACTTGGTTTTTGCTAAGCGATTATCGGCAAGATCTAACATTAAGGTAGCGGCATCATCGGCTTTTTCTTCAAGCAGATCAATTTTCTGTCTTAAGATGCTGCGTTCTTCGATAGAAATTTTACGGTTGCTAAATACGCCGCTGATATCGCCTTGTAACGCTAAATAGAGTTCATCAACTTTTTTTAAGTTACTCAGTAATGAGTTTTCATCTTTCACTAAGACCTTTAAGTTTTTTAGGTCTTTAGTAAAATTAGCTTCTAATTCACTGAACGCCGTTAGGTTTTTGTCAAGCGGCTCTAATTTGGTTTGGTAATAGGCACGAAGCGTTAAATTACCAATGCTAACCAAGGTATTTGCTAGATCATTACTACGACTCAATGTTGGAATCGCTAACTCTCTTTGCTGCAGCG
>JBNKXM010000157.1:0-5287 GCA_050300315.1 Thalassotalea sp.
GTGACCGGGCCGCACTGGAAAACATCCTGGACGAGCGGTTTCTCGTCACTTATTCTTCGGGAAGGACCGTCGACAGGGCGGCTTTTATCGCGGGGATCATGCCAAAAACAATGCCGATCACACTGCAAAATACCATGCCAAAAAATGCCCATTGATAAGGAATAGTAGCGTTAAAACTGGTCATCAATGTCATCACGTTACCTAAGGCAAAACCAAGCATTATGCCAACAATACCACCAACATTACACAACACCACGGCTTCAAACAGGAACTGCAATAAGATGTTTTGACGAGTAGCGCCTAACGATTTTCGTATGCCAATCTCTTTCGTTCGTTCGGTCACCGACACCAGCATGATATTCATAATGCCGATACCCGCTACCAATAACGAGACGGTTCCCAACACGAAGGCACCAATTTTCACCCCTAAGGTTGTTTTGTTGAAATTTTCAATTTGGCTGACGCTGGTAAAATAATAAAAGTTATCATTGTCATTGTATTTTAAATGACGAGCATTGCGCAGCACTTGCCTTGTTTGCTCAATTGCATCTTCGAGTACTTCTGGTGTTTTGGCATGTATGGTGACATTGGCAGAACGAGGAAATCCGCGCTGATCTACCATGCCATAAATATTGGTGTAAGTTGTACCTGGGATAAGAGCCATCGTTTCATAAGGACCACCAAACGCCGACTGCTTTTTAATAAACACACCAATAACCTTATATTTTCGACCATCCAGTAAAATTTCTTTGTCGATAGGATCAGTAAATGGAAACAATTCTTCCGCCAGCGCATGCCCTATCACCGCAACTTTACGAGCATTTAACATATCAATGCGTGACAGGTTTCGACCCAATTCAACAAAGTGAGTATTATTTTCAGGATACTCAGGAGAGCCGCCACACAAAGTGATCACAGGTTCAGTGTTATAGCCATGAAAGCTCGCCACTTTGCCGCCATCCCAAAATTCAGTCCCAACAAAGTCTACGGTGTCAACTCTCGTTCGGATCAAGTCGGCTTCTTCAACCGTGACCGGCGGCCAACGCATTGCTTCTCTGCGCTGCTTATCACTGCTAAAACCGTTCGGCCATTTTTGTACCTGAAATGTTTGAGTGCCAAGCACTGTCATTTCGGCTTCCATGGTACCTTGAATAACCGAGATAGCGGTCATCACCCCGATGATAGACGCAACACCAAGAATAACGCCAAATAAGGTTAACGCCGAACGTAACTTATTGGTTTTAATGGCACCCAGCGACATTAAGAACGTATCTAGCACTATCATGGGCAATTTCCTCGCTCAATACCTAGTGGTTGTTTGCTCTCAACATTATTCATAACGCAGTGCCTCAATAGGATCGAGTTTTGCGCCTCGATACGCAGGAACCAAACCAGAAATGATGCCAACTAGGATAGAAATTAATAACGCGGTAAGCATGATGGCAGGAGACAGGCTTGCCGGCATTAGCAGCTTGTTAATAATTGCAGTAACGCCACTCGCGATGATCAGCCCAACAATACCGCCAAATAAACAAATACATGACGATTCAAATAAAAATTGCATCAAAATACTGCGCCGCTTGGCACCAATGGCTTTACGAATGCCAATTTCTTTAGTGCGTTCGGTGACCGAGACAAACATAATGTTCATCACACCGACACCACCCACAAACAATGAGATACCTGTGATCACTAAGCCAATAAGCACTACAACGCCCATCATGTTGTTATACGCATTGAGCAAGGTATCAAGTTTATTGATGGAAAAATCGTCTTTTTCCGACGGTTTTAAACCGCGGATTTTGCGCATTTCACCTATCAGTTCAAATTCAAATTCTGCCATTTGCTCTGGTGATGGCGCTTTAACTGCGATATTGACATTAGCGCGACCACCATTATGGCCTATGGTTTTACCGAACGTTGTGATTGGAATGAAAATCTGACGATCAAAATTTGGGCCGCCAAAAAAACTGCCGCCTTCTTTTTCCATCACACCGATGATGGTAAACTTATGGCGACCAATTTTTATCTGTTTACCTAAGGGTGATTGTTTCGCAAACAGATCATCAGCAACTTCCCAGCCAATAACCGCAACAGCTTTTTTATATGCAATATCAAACGGCATCAGAAAACGCCCGGTTTCAGGCACACGATCAGCAACAATCACTTGTTTCTCTGTGGTGCCTATTATTGTGATGTCTTCTAGTATTTGAGATTGGTATTTAATCGATTTACGGCCGTTAATACTCGGATTAACAACGCTTTTCCCCAAAAATCGCCGTTGCAATGCGTCACTATTAGCAAGACTAATATTCTCACGATTACGAAATTCAAAGCCTGGCCCCATATGAACCCACGGGCGTTTTGAGACATAGAGCACATCAGAGCCAACTGATGAAAAAGTTTCTTTAAAGGTATTTTTCAAACCATTGGCAGCAGTCATGGTAGTGATCACAGCAACGATACCAATAATGATCCCCAATGCAGTCAACGCACCACGCCGTTTATTGGCGACCAAAGCGCCGATGGCAATTTTAAATGCCTCACTGATGTCGAGTAATAGTTTCATGCTATAACCTATACTTGCAACGCCTCAGTTGTTTGATTAACCGTATCGCTCTCAATCAGACCATCACGCAAACGCACGATACGATCGGCATGTTCAGCAATATCGTCCTCATGAGTAACCAAAATAATGGTATGGCCTTTTTCATGTAACTTATTCAATAACGCCATAATTTCTTCACCTGTCGAGCTGTCAAGATTCCCCGTTGGTTCATCAGCAAGGATGATTGCGGGGTTACATACCAAGGCTCGCGCAATTGCAACCCGTTGTCGTTGACCGCCGGAAAGTTCATTTGACTTATGACTGGCTCGCTCCGTTAAACCAACCGCAGCAATAGCCTGTTCTACAATTTTACGGCGTTGCGCTTTCGAGACTCCTTTATAAATCAGGGGCAACTCAACATTTTGAAATACGCTGATCCGCGGTACTAAATTAAATGTTTGAAAAACAAAACCTATTTTTTGATTACGAATTTCTGCCAACTGGTCTTCAGACATCTCACCAACCGATTGATTTTCTAGAAAATAGCTGCCAGAGCTCGGCACATCAAGACAGCCAATCATATTCATCAGAGTCGATTTACCTGATCCTGACGGTCCCATGATCGCAAGATACTCACCACGCACGACATTTAGCGACACACCTCGCAATGCATGTACTTGCTGATCGCCCATAATATAAGTGCGAGTAACATTCTCAATGGCGAGGATCGGTGCCATATCAGCGGTATTACTCACCATGTGATGAACCTTTTTTCTTATCTTTGTCTTTATCGTTATCTATCCTCACCAATTCACCATTATTCAAATCTCGTGATATGGCGCGATAACTACCAGAAACGACTTGGTCTTTTAACGAAATCCCCTCAAGAATTTCAATTAAATCATTACTTTGTATACCTGTTTTTACTTGGTGTGCGACGGCAATACCATCTTCAACAACAAAAACAACTTCAGCGAACCCATCTTTTCCTGCGCTGTATTGCTTGTCTTTATAGCCTTCTGGCTCTGTTAATTGCGCAACGGTGCGTACTGTCACCGACTGAATAGGAACACTCAGAGCATCCTCTCGGGTGTCGGTAATGATATTGGCGCTAGTGGTCATACCCGGTCTCAGCTTTGACGTATCACTAGTTATTGCAACTTTAACTTCAAACTCTGTTTTTTGATTGGTCTCACCGGGTTTGGATTCAATGGCACTGGTGGCGATTTCCGAAACTTTACCAGTTATGGTTTCGCCATTTAGCGCATCAACTTCAACTTCAACGTCTTGCCCAAGCTTAATTGCGATAATGTCGTTTTCATCAACATTAACAAGAGCTTCCATTTCAGTGAGGTTAGCGATTGTCATGATGACATCTTCCTGAAACTGAGAGCCTATTGCTATTTCACCTATTTCTTTATTTAACTTACTCACAGTGCCAGACATAGGCGCAACCATAATCGTTTTTGAGAGATCATCCTTGGCACGTTTAAGTTGCCCTTTACTCTGTTCAACCTGTTCCAATGATGATTGATAGCGGGCCACTTCAACGTCATAAGCGGCACTTACCGCATCGAGCGTAGATTGAGACTCGAGCTTTTTATCGACCATTTCCTGAGTGCGTTTAAGAGTCCGCTCTGCTTGAAACATATTAGCCTCAACCAGTTTAGCGTTCGCCTGAGCTGACCTAACTTGAGCTTCTATAGTTTCAACACTGGCAAGATATTTTTCTTTATCTAATTCGACCAGTAACTGCCCTTTATCAACCCAATCCCCCTCTTTGACATTTAGCAGAGTGATTTTCGCGCTGACATCGGCACTAATATTGATTTGTGTTTTCGGCTGAATTTTACCGGTCGCATTGATTTTTTGAATGATTTTTGCTGTTTTAGCCACCGAAGTTTCGACAGTCGTCCCCTTATTACGTTGCTTTTTCATCGATTGCAGGTAAAAACCTGACAAAGCAATTACGGCAACAATTAAGACGGAGATGATAATTTTCTTTTTCATAGAGAGTTCCCTGCCGAGGGCAAGCAAAGTATTCCTGCCCTGATGAAATAAATTAATCACTTAATTATAGTGCAGTTACTGCTATTCACAGGTGAACAAACCTATAAAATTTAAATAGTTACTATTTCTGAGAGAAAAAGAAGTTTTGTGTGTTGATTAAACATTTATCAAAATCAGATAAAAATTGATGAAAGCGTTGTTATTAAAAGGCTGAGCTCAATATTGAGCTCAGTTCACCAACAAATAAACTATTGATATTACGTAATGAATAAAATGTAAGAAAGGATTACATTTTCGATAATTGGTGAATTGACCGAAGACTCTGTAACCAAATCTGTGTAACTGCCTATTATTAACCTTAAAAACGTTTAGGATAGGAAATGATGAATAAAAATGAATTAGAAGCTGCTAAGCAAGCCGCTACATCAATCAAGTCCAAAGCAGATTTAACTGACTTTCGTAAAATGTTAACCAAGGTAACGGTTGAAGCAGCACTCAATGCTGAATTAGACGAGCACCTTGGTTATGCTCGCCATGGGCAATCAAATCACCAAAACTCCCGTAATGGTTACTCACCTAAAACCATTCGAACTGAAAATGGTGAGGTCGATTTAGATACGCCTCGTGACCGAGATTCAAGCTTTGAACCGCAACTGGTTAAAAAGAATCAAACTCGCTTTACGTCAATGGATGACAAAATTTTATATCTGTATTCCAAAGGCATGACGA
>JBNKXM010000158.1:0-5282 GCA_050300315.1 Thalassotalea sp.
TATATTTCTACAAAATCTATCTTACGTTGTTCGATCGGTTTCTTTGGTGGATCGATTCGTTTTACGTCGATAAATTGATAAACATTCTTACTCATTCGATTTCTTCCTCAATTCGCGTTGTGCTGCATTATTGTGCTTGAACGCGAAGTTCAGCAGATGAACGACTGCGATGCCCGAGTAATGTTTTTACGTCGGTTGCAGTAGGTTTTACTAATTTAAATAACGGTGCATATTGATCGAAATTGGTTAAAATTTCTTGTGCTCGCAAGCTACCTGTTTCTTCAAAATGCTGGCTAATAATACCGCGCAAATGCTCTTGATGAATGGTCAGGTCAGCGATCGCTAAACTTTCAATCGACTCGTTATTTAAACGCACGGCTAAATCGTTAGCTTCATCTAACACATAAGCGAAGCCACCTGTCATACCTGCACCAAAGTTCACACCAACTTGGCCTAACACAGTGACGATACCACCTGTCATATATTCACAGGTATGATCGCCAGTGCCTTCAACAACGGCGTGACAGCCAGAGTTACGGACAGCAAAACGCTCACCTGCACGGCCACAGGCGTATAATTTACCGCCAGTTGCACCATATAAACAGGTGTTACCCATGATCATGGTCTTGTGACTTTCGTACGCGACACCTTTAGGTGGCTTGATGGTGAGTTTGCCACCTGTCATGCCTTTACCTACGTAGTCGTTAGCATCTCCGGTTAAGGTCATTTCCAGACCGCCAGCATTCCATACCCCAAAACTTTGACCTGCGGTACCTGTTAAATGAATTTTAATTGGCGCAGATGCCATGCCTTGATCGCCGTGATGGCGAGCAATTTCACCCGATAACGCCGCGCCAACTGAACGGTCAGTATTTTTAATGGTGAATCTAAAATCACCACCACTACTGTGAGCAACCGCATCGCTACAAGCACTGAGTAACGCTTGATTTAATTGACCTTCATCAAATGGGGTATTTTTCTCCGTTTGATGCAACGCGGTGTTATCACCAGCAACGACAGGTGCAATAATTGGCGTTAAATCTAATTTCTGCTGTTTAGCGCTGATGCCAGCCAAAGGCACTAACAGATCGGTACGCCCAATGATCGCTGTTAAGCTTTCCACGCCAAGTTTAGCGAGTATTTCTCTCACATCATGAGCAACAAATTTAAAATAATTCATTACTTGATCAGGTAAACCTTTAAAGAACTGCTCACGAAGAACATCATCCTGTGTCGCAACACCTGTTGCACAGTTATTTAAGTGACAAATGCGTAGGAATTTACAGCCTAATGTCACCATAGGTGCCGTACCAAAACCAAAGCTTTCCGCACCTAAAATTGCGGCTTTAACGATATCTAGACCAGTTTTTAAACCACCATCAACTTGTAAACGCACCTTATGACGTAAGCCATTAGCAACCAATGATTGATGGGCTTCAGCTAAGCCTAGCTCCCATGGACAACCAGCATATTTGACCGAAGTTAACGGACTAGCGCCTGTGCCACCGTCATAACCTGAGATGGTGATAAAATCGGCATACGCCTTAGCCACACCAGAGGCAATGGTGCCAACTCCTGGGCCTGAAACCAGTTTTACTGAAATCACTGCTTGTGGGTTAACTTGTTTAAGATCGAAAATTAATTGTGCTAAATCTTCGATCGAATAAATATCGTGATGCGGAGGCGGCGAAATAAGCGTTACTCCGGGCACTGAAAAACGTAATTTTGCAATTAACGGGGTAACTTTATCGCCAGGTAATTGACCACCTTCACCTGGTTTCGCCCCTTGGGCTACTTTAATTTGTAACACGTCCGCATTAACTAAATAATGTGGGGTAACACCAAAACGACCCGAGGCAATTTGCTTGATACGTGAATTTTTCACGGTACCATAGCGGCGCTCGTCTTCACCACCTTCGCCCGAGTTTGAATATCCACCTAAGCGGTTCATCGCAATGGCTAACGCTTCATGTGCTTCAGGACTTAGTGCGCCAATCGACATCGCAGCACTGTCAAATCGTTTGTACAGTTCAGTTTCAGGTTCAACATTGTCTATGTTGATCGCTTGGGTATCGTCTTTTAGCGCGAGTAAATCACGTAACGTTGCGACCGGTCGATTGTTTACATCGTCAGCAAACTTTCTGTAGTCAGCGTAATCTCCACTGCGTACCGCCGCTTGTAAATGATTGACAACATCCGGATTAAACGCGTGATACTCGCCGCCATGGACATATTTTAATAAGCCACCATGACTGATTTTTTGGTGAGCCAAGAAGGCTTTGCGCGCTAAATTAATGTTGTCTTGTTCAATATCATCAAAGTCAGCACCTTGAATACGACTTGGTAATTCAGGGAAACACAATTGCATGATGTTTTGATTTAAACCAATCACTTCAAATAAACCGGCACAACGATAGCTGGCTATGGTCGAAATGCCCATTTTTGATAATATTTTCAATAAGCCTTTATTAATACCATTACGATAATTAATCACGGCATCGCGGGCGGATAAGTCGATTTGTCCGTGCTCAACTAATTGTTCAACCGTCTCTAATGCTAAGTACGGATAGATGGCGGTCGCCCCTAAACCAAGTAGCACGGCAAATTGATGTGAATCTCGGGTTGAAGCGGTTTCGACAATAATATTTGAGTCACAACGTAGTTGTTCTTCGACTAAACGTTTTTGTACCGCGCCAACCGCCATAGCGGCAGGGATCGGCAGTAAACCTTTGTGAATTTGACGGTCAGAAAGGATTAAAATAACGGTATTGTGATTACGTACTAGGTCGACAGCCTCGTCACATAGACGGCGAATCGCTGCTTCTAAGCCTTCGTCAGGATCATAGTTCAAGGTCAATGTATCACTGCGGTAATGTGCTTGATCTAATTCTCGCAATTGTTTTAAACCGGTATACATTAAGATCGGCGTTTCAAACAAAATACGGTTCGCATGACCCGTTGTTTCGTTAAATACGTTATGCTCGCGACCAATACAAGTCCCTAATGACATGACATAACGTTCACGCAATGGATCGATTGGCGGGTTAGTCACCTGAGCAAACTGTTGACGGAAGTAATCGTATAGCGTGCGAGGTTGGCTAGATAACACAGCCATTGGGGTATCATCCCCCATAGAGCCCGTTGCTTCTTGTCCATTTTCAGCCAAGGTTTTAATCACTTGCTGAATTTCTTCGTAGCTGTAATTGAATAATTTGTGATATTGCGCGATATGCTGATCATCGAATACACGTTTACCAATTTGCTCAGCTTTAAGCTCGCTAAATGGGATCAAGCGACGAATATTTTTATCCAACCATTCACGATATGGGTGGCGTACTTTTAGCTCATTATCTATGTCGTTTGAATTAAACACTGTGCCTGTATAGGTATCGATAGCAAGCATTTCACCTGGACCAACGCGGCCTTTTTCGACCACTTCATCTTCGCCGTAATCCCAAATACCAACTTCTGACGCTAAGGTGATAAAGCCGTCTCTTGTGATCACGTAACGAGCTGGTCGCAAACCATTTCTATCGAGGTTACATGCAACGTGGCGACCATTGGTCATTACCACACCGGCTGGGCCATCCCATGGTTCCATATGCATTGAGTTAAACTCATAAAACGCTTTAAGATCTTCATCCATTAATGGACTATTTTGCCATGCAGGGGGCATTAATAAACGCATCGCTCTGAAGAGATCCATACCACCAGCTAAAAATAATTCCAACATGTTATCCAGTGATGATGAATCTGAGCCGCTTTCGTTAACGAATGGCGCTGCATCTTGTAAATCTGGTAATAATGGTGATTGAAAGCGATAAGTACGTGCTCTTGACCATTGACGGTTACCTTTTATGGTATTGATTTCACCATTATGTGCTAGATAACGGAATGGCTGTGCTAAGTGCCATTGCGGAGACGTGTTAGTTGAAAAACGCTGATGGAAAACACAAATCGCCGTTTGCATACGAATATCAGCCAGATCTAAATAAAAGTTAGGTAAATCTACCGGCATCATTAAGCCTTTGTAGATAGTCACTAAACAAGACAAACTGGCAATATAAAACGCTTGGTCTTCAATTCGTTTTTCTGCACGGCGACGCGCCATATATAAGCGGCGCTCTAGATCACGATTTCGCCATCCTGGAGGAGCATCAACGAATATCTGCTCAATTGCCGGGACATTACTCGATGCTATCTCACCTAATATGGAGCGATTTGTTGGTACAACGCGCCATCCAACAATAGTTAACATCTCTTTGGTTAACTCTTGTTCTAAAATTTCTTTGGTTTTTGCCGCGATTATTGGATCTTGATTGAGGAAAATCATGCCGACAGCGTATTTACGGCCTAATTGCCAATTATTTTCTTCAGCAATCGAGCGGAAAAACGAATCAGGCTTCTGCATTAATAAGCCACAACCGTCGCCAGTTTTACCATCAGCATTAATACCGCCGCGGTGTTGCATGCGATCGAGTGCTGAAATTGCAGTTTTCACTAGCTTATGACTGGTTTCCCCATGTTGATGGGCGATTAAACCAAACCCACAATTGTCTTTTTGAAAGTTGGGATCATAAAGCTGCATGTTGTTTCTCCTAATATTAATACCGGCTTGGCGACAGAGTTAAACAAAAAAGAATAAAGTTATGTAAAAAATGCATAATTACTCTGTTTTATCCCCAAGGGGAACCCCTAACATTAAACATTAATTGTTCAAAGGTCAATAAAAATAGAGTTTTTGCTCGTAATTTTTTTACAAAAATATAAGTTGTTGTATTTAATGGTTTAAGTTGGTTTTGTTGGGTGTGCGCATAAAATAAAATGAGAATTATTATCAGTTTCTCTGATGATAATAGATCATTATGGTAAATTATGTAATTTTATTACAAGATATATGGATACGAATAGTTAAATTTTTTCACTTTAACTTTATTCAAAAAATATTCATCTTGTCTATACATCTGTGCTGAGTACTTAAAATATAACGGTTTTTATTTTATCGCGGGCACAAAAAAGCCAGCGTGTAAGCTGGCTTTGGTCAACACTGAATAAATGATTTTAGTTATGCTCGATAACCGTTTTCAATACCTTTAGTGGTAATACTGACCGCATCATGGGCGTGTAATGATTCAAGGTGATTTATTTTTAACCAAAAATCATGAATCATGAAGACAAAAATTTTAACCCTTCTAATGTTTTTAGTTGTAGTTTTAACAATAGTTTCCTGTAAAAAAGATGATGATGGAACAGATCCTATAGTTGTAGGACCGGGTAATGCA
>JBNKXM010000159.1:0-5282 GCA_050300315.1 Thalassotalea sp.
GGACAACCATGACCGGTTGGTTGGTTGCTCTAATAGGCTTTAACTTAGATATTCAAGCCTTTGCATTACCTTTGATTGGTGTAGGTATGACAATCAAGCTCGTTAAACAACAAGGACAAGTTGCGTCGATGGGCTTAGTACTTGTTGGCTTTGGTTTGTTTTTTACTGGTATAGATGTGCTTAAAAATGCCTTTGACGGTATGGTTCACGCGTTCGATATTAGTCATTTTACCGCCGACGGTATTTCAGGAATTTTACTTTTCGTCTTGCTCGGTGTAGTGATGACGGTAATGACGCAATCGTCTAGTGCTTCTATTGCGCTAACGATTACTGCGGCGTCAAGTGGTATGGTGGAAATGTACACCGCTGGCGCTATGGTTATTGGTGCAAATATTGGCACAACATCAACGGCGTTATTAGCATCTATTGGTGCAACATCTCCTGCAAAACGAGTTGCTGCAGCGCAAGTGCTTTTTAACCTGATCACTGCATCAGCCGCGCTACTAATGTTGCCTTTGTTGTTTTTTATTATCCGTTGGATGAGTCAGACGCTTGATATTAGTGCAGCACCTTCTGTTGCTTTGGCAATGTTTCATACTATTTTTAATCTCTTTGGTGTACTTATTGTCTATCCTTATAACGATCGTTTAGCGTCGTTTTTAGAAAAAAGGTTTTCTACATGGCAAGAAAAGGAATCAAACCCTAAATACATTGATAAAAATGTTGCGCAAACTCCGGTGTTGGCGGTGAATGCCTTGATATTGGAACTGCAAGCAATCTCAACTAAGGTACTGAGCATTTATAGTAAGGCGATTAATCCGACGACCTATAAATTAGCAGAGTTTGAAACAGAAATTAGAGTGATAAAGTCATTAATTACACAAGTGTCTAATTTTATTGTTAATGTTCAAAGTTCTGAGTTGGCAGAGGACACATCTGATAGCTTGACGACTTTGATGAGGATTGAGCAATACTTTTTAAGCTGTACGCTATGGATACATCAAGTTGCCGATCAGTTGATAAAAAAAGAAAAACTTTCATTACCGTCTTTAGAGCAAGAAACAGCGGAATATTTCCAGAAAGTTTTAGCGTTTATGAATGCCAGTCGTTTAAATGTACTTGATTCGCCACAAGCATTAAAAGAGCAGTATTCATCACTAAATGAGCAACATGAAAAACTTAAAGCAAGCCTTATCGTTTCAGGGACACATTCTCATATCTCGGTACTAGAAATGTCGGAAACAATTGATTGCTTAGCTAAAGTGAGGCAATTAACACAACAATGGTATAAGGCAATAACCCGATTACAACAGTTAGAAGTCGGGCTTCAATCACATAATGGTCAAATATAGCAGTGTAGGGTAATACGCAGTTTTAAAACTTAAATTAAGGTGGCAACAACTCATGGCAAAATTAATATTTTATGGTGCGATTGAAGGTGTAACCGGCTCTATGTATCTGCTTAAAGCCGCCGGGCAGCAAATATTGCTAGATTGCGGATTATTTCAAGGGGGAAAACACGAAGAAGCCGCTAACCTTGAGCTTTTACCATTTGATGCCACAGCTATTGACGCTGTGGTGTTATCTCATGCACATCTAGATCATTCTGGCAGATTGCCTCTTTTAGTCGCTCAGGGCTATCAAGGGCCAATATACATGACCAGACCCACTTGTGATCTTATTGTTGTGTTATTAAAAGATGCCGCGTCGTTGCAAGAGCGAGATGCCGAATGGGAAAATAAACGTAAACGACGAGCAGGTAAGCAGGAAATTGAACCGCTATTTACACTTGACGATGTTGAAGAAGTGCTCGCTTATTGTCAGGGCGTGAAATACTACCAGCGTATTACGATTGCAGAAGGTATTGAAGTTAGATTTGCTGATGCTGGGCATATCTTAGGCTCAGCAATTGTCGAAATATTCATTAACGAACATGGACAAGAGAAGAAACTCGTTTTTTCTGGTGATTTGGGTAATTCACAAGCAGCATTGTTGCGTGATCCTGATGTCATTAACGCTGCCGATGTGTTGCTTTTAGAATCGACCTATGGTGATAGAGAGCATCGCTCAATGGACGAGACGTTAAATGAATTTGAACAAGTGGTTGAGCAAGCATCAGAAAATGGTGGCAATATACTTATTCCGTCATTTGCCGTTGGCCGAACCCAAGAGATAATTTTTAGGTTAGGAGAGCTGTATCAAGCGGGTAAGATCAAGCAACAGGCGATTTTCCTTGATAGCCCGATGGCCATTGCGGTGACTGAGATCTATCACCGTTATCAAAATGCATATAATCAAGAAGATAAAGACGCCATTGATAGCCATGCAAATAAAAATCAAGCAAAGTCTAAGAGTCTACATAGCTTCTTGCCAATATTGCGTTATGCGACGACGACTGAAGAGTCTATGGCATTAAATAAATTAGTGAGTGGTGCGATTATCATCGCTGGTAGTGGGATGTGTAATGGTGGACGAATTCGTCATCATTTAAAGCATAACCTTTGGCGCAGGCAATCTCATGTGTTGTTTGTTGGTTATCAGGCAATAGGAACACCAGGGCGATTACTAGTCGATGGCGCAAAAACATTTAAAACAGGCGGCGAAGAAGTTATTGTTCATGCTCAAATCCACACTATGGGTGGATTTTCAGCACATGCTAGCCAAGCTCAGCTAATTGCATGGCTAAACAATTTTACTGAGAAAAAGCCAAGATTGTATCTAGTGCATGGTGAAGATGATGCTAAAAAAACGCTACAAATGGAGGTGAAACAACATGGCTGGCAGGCAACTATTCCGACATTAGGTGAAGAAATCACGTTTTAATGACGACCATACGTCATTATAAAAAACTCAAGACTTATATAACGTCAATGTTCTGTCATGCTAGTAATACCGTGGCAAAAAGATGATAAATATCATCAAAATATTGTTTTTATCTTATTGTCGTTTCGATTGTTAACGAAAATTACTACCTTCTGTTAACATTTTTGCTTACTATAGGTCAGTGCTTTAAGTCATTAGAACAAAAAACGCCACATATTTAGAGTAGTTTTATTTACTTTGGTTAGATTGTATGAAATGGTTGTTAAATTAACTGGTGAACCATTAACACAGATTTTGCAAGCATAGATAATTTAACCGCTATTCTATTATTGGGTTTGTAGTGAGTAAGATGTTGACTATATTATTAATTTTACAAAATGAAGAGATTCGAAAGGATGTCTGCAAAAGCCTCGAAACAGCTGGCCATACGGTTATTCAAAGCGCTAATAGTATAGATGCGATAGAAATTTTACGTGCAAAAAGCGTCGATTTGGTTATCACTGAAGTAGAGATAGGTAAAATAGATGGTTGGCGTTTGTCTCGCTTGATCCGTACCGGAATTCTTGCCACTAGTGAATTTTTACCGATTTTATTAGTCACAGAAAATTATTGCGAGCGCATTGCCGAAACAACTGCTCGAATGTTCGACATCAATCGCGTGATTTCTTATCAGGAATTAGATGTCATTAACCATGCAGTGACACAGGTTATTGCAGAGCAAGATGACATAAAGAAATTACCCAATGTTTTAGTCATCGAAGATACTGAAGATACGGCGAATTTAGTTCAACGTATGTTGCAACATAAATTTTCCATAGATATAGCATTAGATGGTGTATCAGGCATTAAAGCTTTTCGCCAGAAAAGTTATGACATAGTGCTACTTGACATCATGATGCCAGGAATGTCAGGTGATGAAGTGCTTGATGTTTTGATGGAGCTCAACCCCAATCAAGTCGTAATAGCGATGACAGCACACGGCACTATAGATTTAGCCGAGTTAATGTTGGTTAAAGGCGCTTCCGATTATATTCAAAAGCCGTTTAAAGCGGAGCAGCTACGTAAAGTTTGTGATATTGCTGCTAAACGAGAAGACTTTTTAGTGTCAAATGAGCAGTTCGCTAACAAAACCATGGCATTAAAAGTAGAACAACAAAAATTCGAGTCGTTGTCTAAGACGCATTATCGCATTTTGGATAGCCTAAGTAGTGTTGTTATTGAACTAAATACTAAAGGGCGCATTCTTTTTTTAAATAATGCTTGGTATAAAACCACAGGGTTTATGATTTCAGAGAGCATAGGGAAGATGTTCACGGATTTCATTCATGGCAACAGTGCTCAAACGAAACAATATTTAGAAGAATCGATTAAACATTTACTTTCTGGTAAATCTCAGCTTGAAAATATGGAGATCCGCTTAAATAAGCACAATGGTGATGCTTACTGGAGCGAAATATCGTTAAGTCCATACTTTGATGAAAATGAGCAATTGATCGGTATCTCTGGAACGATTGAAGATATCTCAGTGCGTAAAAAGGCTGAAGAGCGATTAAAATATGTAGCTTTACACGATACATTAACCGGTATTCATAATCGTCATTACTTTGATGGTAAGTTAAGGGATACGGTTAATGATGTGATCCGCACTGGCTCAGTACATTCGTTGCTTTTTATCGATCTCGATCATTTTAAAGTGATCAATGATTCGCAAGGCCATCATCAAGGCGATTTAGTTCTAAAAGAGATTTCACGCATTCTATCCGAGCGCACACGTCAAACCGATTGTTTATGTCGTATTGGAGGTGATGAGTTTGCTATTTTATTGAGTGATACGTCTGTTGAAGACGCAAAAAACATGGCGCTAGGGATTTGTGAAACTATCGCAGAATCAAGTTTTTGCTTTGATGAACAGGTTTATAAGATCAGTTGTAGTATTGGTATTTCCGCAATAGATGGAAGCTCGTTATCAAGTGATATTTATTTACAACAAGCCGATATTGCAATGTTTGCCGCTAAAGAAAAAGGCCGCAATAGGGCGCACATTTATCGCGATGAAGATAAGGTAACCGAAGAGTTAAAACAAAGTTTTGAATGGGCACAAAAACTTCAAAAAGCACTGTTTGATGATAGTATTATTCTTCATTTTCAACCAATTATGGATTTAAAAAGTAAAACTATTGAATGTTATGAAGCCTTAGTACGTTTGATTGTCGATAATAATGTTATTTATCCAGATGAGTTTATTCCTTCGCTTGAAAAAGTAGAAGACATGAATATTTTAGATCGTCATGTGATTTCAAAAGCACTGTATCTTATGCATCACAACCCAGTACTGAAACGCGTCGCAATTAACCTTTCGGCACAGGCATTTACTGATGATCGCTTGTTTGCGTTTATTGAAGACAAGTTAACACAATATAATATTGATCCTTCTATGGTGATTTTTGAGTTAACTGAAA
>JBNKXM010000160.1:0-5281 GCA_050300315.1 Thalassotalea sp.
ATGTCAGCTGCATTGTCAATTGAACGACCGTCACGTGTTGGATCATCCATATAACGCAATGCACCATTGCCTTTAAAGATTTGCTCACCAACCATCCAGTCGTTAGAACCGTGCATGTAGTTCTCTGCTGCTTCACCAGCCATATCAGAGAATGCTTCGTTCATACCGCCTGATTCACCGCTATAAGTAAGGCCTGAACGTTGCTCAGTAACACCGTGACTTACTTCGTGAGCAGAAACATCTAAGCTAACAAGTGGGTAGAATGTTGTTGCGCCGTCACCAAATGACATTGCTGTACCATCCCAGAATGCATTTTCATAGTTACGACCGTAGTGAACACGCATTTCTAGTTTTTGTGATAATGGTGTTACGCCATACCAGTTCATGTACATGTCAAAAATTACATTACCGAACGCTTGAGCATCGTTCATTGGTGCATATGCGCCGTTTGTTGAGTCATAACCTGTATCACCACAAGAAACACTTGCTGTGCTTCCACGACGAGTGCTACCAGCCATGTTAGTCGTTACTACGTTAGGGCTATTTAAATAACAAGATGTGCCATCAGTAGATGCAAGTAGGTTAGCGTAGTCAACACCGTAAGTGTATTCGCCAGTTTTTTGGTTACCACCTGGGCCTGTTACAGTTGTTGGAGTAGTTGAACCACCTGTACCACCGCCGCCAGGCTTACCTTTACCTGATTTACCGTGGTTGATGCCTTCCCATGATAATAAAACCTCACCAGAGTTTGCATCGACAAAAGCCATTGGACGGCTTGGTGTTTCGCTATCACTTACCAAATATTCAACGCGATAAACTAAGTGTGCTTTGCTGTCGTTATCAACATAGATAGCTAAATCAGTTTTAGAATTTTCAATGTTGTTGTGACCAAGCATCTGCTTTAATTTACCTAATGCTTTACCGTGTAACATGCCTGGCGTTACTGAGCTAAGGTCATCAGCAATGCTTACCATTAAGTTACCTTGTAAGCCAGTGTTACGACCTGCATTATCTTGTTCCAATACGATGCTTTGACCAAATACAGGAACACCTTTATAAAACATTTGTGCTTTAGTTTTGTTATTCCCTTTAACAGTCGCAAATGATTTGCCCATTTTAAAGCTATAATCATCATTCAATTGCATGACTTGATTGATTGACTTACCGTTCATGTTACTGTGATTTGCACTAACATGATTTGCAGCCATTACTGAGCTAGATGCGCCAACAGCTAATAATGTTGCTACTGATAATTTGGTTAATTTAGTCATCATTTTTTGAAACCTCGATTTATGATTTTTTATTATTCTCTGACATAGAGAAGTTATAGCGTATTACTCACGCTATATTTATTAGACTTCACTCTTGCGGCGAATTCGCTAATAAATACGTGACTCTAGTTTTATCGGGTAAGTGGTTAACTAGCTAGTAATTAGCCGACAAATTTTAGTAAAAAAACGACGTTATCTTGTCGATTTTTAGTGAAAACATCTCAACTATTTTTATTAAAATATTTACTAATCAGTTTGTTATGTGAAATAGTCTTGATATAAAAACCACTGAAGATATTTTTAGCAAAAATTTAGGGACTAAGATAAATTGTGATGATTAAAACGTATTGGTTGTTATTTGTTAGTTTGTTTTTTGTACTGTTTTGCCATGCAAGTGTTGCAGTTGAGCAACTAAATGCCAGTCAAATAAGTCAGCAATGTTTATCCGCAAAATGGCAAAAGGTGCAATTACAACAATTAAAAGTTGATCAGTTTCAGCTAACTGAGCTTGCTGAAAAACAAGCATTGATGTTGCAGTTACTTAATTGTTTGGCAAGTCCTGATCCAGAGCTAAGGGATGACATTGCGTACTCTGCAATTAGTCAATGGCTACGACAAGATCGCTTTGACGATGAAGTTTACCTTAGGATGTTTAAGCAATTACTTGCGGTATTAAGCGCTAACGTGATTGATAAACATAATGTTTATCAGCCTTTTGCCGCATTAGCATTATCGGAAATAGTCAGAGTTGATCGTATTACCCCTTATTTAACGGATGCTCAGCGTCAACAAGTGATTAATGTTGTCAGTGACTATTTCCTGGCAATTAATGATTATCGTGGTTTTGAGCAAGGTGTTGGCTGGCGTCATAGTATTGCTCACAGTGCAGATGTGTTTTTGCAGTTAGCATTAAATCAAGCGATCAGCTCAGAGCAGTTAACTCAAATGCTTAATGTTTTATCGCAACAAATTAACGCCAATGGCCAGCATTTTTATGTTTATGGTGAGTCGCGACGTATTGCGATGGCAGTAACTTATATCCTGCTTAGGCAAACAACTTCTGTGCAAGCGTGGCAAGAATGGCTGGACAAGATAACGTCGCCTGCACCTTTTGCTAGTTGGCAAGCGGTATATAGTAGTCAACAGGGATTAGTAAAATTACACAATACGCAAAGTTTTTTAACGGCGATGTTTGCCTTGATTAAAAATAGTAACAACCAAACATTGCAGGCTAGGGTACCAGCATTAGAGCGCGCACTTAAATTAATTCAATAATCTAACATCAGTTTCGCATAAGTTTTTGTTCGATTTAGTATCACACTATTTCTTATACAAAGCTGGGGGGGAATTTACGTTTTTCTGTACTCAACTTGATCCAGTTTAATATCTCAGTGCCAGAAGTGTTTTAGCATTACGGTTATTATTTTGCTGTTTATAATCGAAGTTTGATGATCAGTCGCTCTCTAATCAATACCCGCGTCATGCTAAGTTACGGTGGCTTATTAATGGCTACCTGCATTATTTTTGCTATTGCCGAGTATATTCGCGCTATGTTGCTCTCTTATGAATTAACGGCAATGTTTATCTCATTTGTTGTTGGTTTTATTCTATTTATTCCTTTGGTTAGTTTAGTGTTGCATCCTTTGGTAACGGTTAGAGCGCAACAAGGTCAGGCAAAGAACTCTTCGGTGTTTGCTAATGCGGGTATCGCTTTGGTGGTACAAATACTGTTTTTTCTTATTTGGATCACCGATGCCATCTCGTTATATAGCCTTTATGTCGATCAAACGTCGTTTTTGGCCAAAGTGTTTAATATCAGCGGCGATAAGTTGAGTAATATGGGGGAAGAGTTTTATTGGTTAAACCTGTTTTTGGCCTGGCTTTTTGCACTGCTTTCGATACTTATTGGCTTATTTCCTTGCTTGATCGCAAGAATAGATAATCGCGGCGTTGTCGCCAGTTTTATTGCTAGCTTTGGCTATGCAAAAAAGCATAAGGCATTGTTTTCTGCTTTTGCTTTGTTAGTTGCTTTGGCAGTAATAGTGCCATTGCTATATGCAAAGTATCTATTTTTGTTGAGCTTCCCTTTAATGGTGAGCTTCTTGCTCAGACAATTAACCCGTTTTTATCGAGCTGCTAATTTAGCGGGATAAAATAACCTTGACCCTTTGTTGCAGGGCTGGCAATACTTGTTGTTCAAACCATGGATTACGCCTTAACCATAGGTTATTTCTTGGGCTTGGATGAGGAAGTACCAGATAGTGTTGTTGCATTGATTGCTGCCATTGTTGCGCGAGCGAGGTTAAATTGTCTTTGCTCTTAAGGTGCCAAGCAATCGCATATTTACCCAATAATAACGTTAATTCTATTTGAGCAAATTGACTAAGCAGCTCGTTGCGCCAAGTAGTTGCACAGTTTGCGAGTGGCGGTAAGTCTCCAGATTTTCCTTTGCCGGGATAGCAAAATCCCATCGGCACTAAGGCAAATAGTGATGGATCATAAAATTCTTGCTCAGTTACCCCGAGCCATTGTCGCAGTCTTTGGCCGCTTTTATCGTCAAATGGACGCCCTTTCTCATGAGTGACTAATCCTGGTGCTTGACCAGCGATCAATATTTTGCTGTGGCTACTTGCCTGTAGAATGGGTTTTGCTGGTAATGGGAGCTCGTTTGAGCAAAGTGTACATTGTCTTATGTTTTTCAGTAACTTATCCATTAACATTTTCAGCAACTAAATTATTACAACTTATACAACTTAGTCGGCGAGCTCTTTTTTGATTTTTTCTATTTCAGGCAGTTTATCAATAAAGATATCCACCAAGGAAGGATCAAAAGCGATGCCCGACTGTGCTTTAATATAATCGGTTACTTTATCATCCGACCATGGTTCTTTATAGGGACGTTTCGTTGTTAATGCGTCATAAACGTCAGCTAAAGCGGTAATACGTCCTTCAATGGGGATGGATTCTCCTTTTAATTGACTCGGATAACCACTGCCATCCCAGCATTCATGATGATTCATGGCAATGGATTTAGCCATTTGAATAAGTGGCGAATCATGTGTGTCGATTAAATCGTGTACATAGGTGGTATGTCTTTTGATGATTTCGCGCTCTTCAACCGTTAACTCTGAGGGTTTCAATAAAATAGTGTCAGGAATGCCAATTTTTCCGATGTCATGTAGTGGCGCGGTTAATTCAATCATATCAACAATTTTGGCTGGTAATCCGTAACCCTCTGCGAGAATTCTCGCGTATTTCCCAACACGAAGGACATGCTTACCTGTTTCATTGTCTTTTAACTCTCCCGCCGCGGCGAGACTACTCAATAAAGCTTTGATTGAGCGATTGAGTTCTTGCGTGCGCTGAGCAACGAGTTTTTCCAATGCTTCTTGATTGTTTTCATGTAACAGGTAGCTTTGTCTGATTTTTAATAAATTTTTTGCCCTAAGTATGACTTCAACTTGATCAAATGGTTTATTTAAAAAATCATTGGCACCATTAAGCAGTGCTTTATTGCGCGTATCAAGGCCATTGACGGCGGTGATGATCAAAATAGGCAGTTGATCTTCTTCATAATCTTTTCTGATGATTTCCATGACTTCAAAGCCATTCAGATAAGGCATTTCGATATCTAAAATGACTAAATCTAAGTTATTATTTGCCAGCACGGCACTAACATCTCTTGGGTCGGTGATTGTTATCACATCAGCAGTTAATTCTTGCTCAATTAACTCCTGTAAGATTAGGGTATTGGTGATGGAATCATCACAGACTAATATTTTGGTATTTAAGGGATAATCCATTACGCCTGCCTTCTTAAATATTTAACTAAATATCGCTGATTAATAGTATAGGTGATATTTTGTACTACCAAGATAAAAAGTAGCAGAACTATGCGTTTGATCTGTTATTTTTTATTAATTTTCACCAAAAACAATGGGTTTCATCTCTAACCTACCCAACTTTGCTTGGGACTAGAAGATTTGGCTGTTGTTGTTCAACAAATATAA